>JABDKK010000177.1 GCA_013002265.1 Candidatus Nitrosopumilus sp.
GTATCTAGACACGTATGTAGAGAGTATCAAAGATGAAACATCAGTGGAAAAAATTTCATTGCAAGGATATTGTACTGGTGCAACAATTGCAACAGCTTATGCATCATTACATCCTGAAAGCGTTAAAAATTATATCGCAACAGCGCCAGTAATTGATGGTTGGAGAGATACCACAGTAATTAGCAATCTTGCAAAACACATGGATGTGGATAAAATGGTGGAAATCATTGGGAACATGCCACCCGAATTCATGTACTATTGCTTTTCAGTTCTAAAACCATTTGAGCAAGGAATAGAAAAATATGTTAATTTCTTCAAAAACATAGATAATAAAAAATTTGTAGACAGTTTTCTCAGGGTGGAAAAATGGCTAGGCGACACACCACCAATTCCAGGAGAACTGTTCAGACAGTGGATAAAAGACATCTATCAAGACAATCTGCTGATTCAAAATAAGATGCACATAGACGGAAAACTGGTAAATCTTAAGAACATAGACATGCCAATTTTTACCCAAGTTGCAGTTGGTGACCACCTAGTATCGCCTGAATGCAGCATGCCACTTCATTATGCCATTGGAAGTGAAGATAAAACTTTGAGAGTGTACCCTACAGGCCATGTGGGAATGATTGCAAGTTCATTATCACAAAAGAAGGTTCTGCCTGAGCTTGGACAATGGTTGTCTGAAAGATTATAAAAAATGAAAAAAAGGTAAAGTTGCCACTAGTTCTTTGTGGTGAATGCTGTAATCCAGGATTGTAGAATGTTTCTGTTAAGATCAGCAAAGGACTTTGCATTATCGTTAAATGTTTTGATGTTTTGCTGTGTTGCGTCGATAGTTGCAAGTACTACTTGGTTTTGAATTGAAGCTGCCTTTACAAATTCTTCAGTTGTATCTCTAATTACTTTAAGAGTTGCCTCTGGTACGTTAGTTGCAACGCCTGCTTTCTTTGCATATTGTTTTTGTAGTGTGATTGTTGAATCTACAATGTTCTCATATGCTTGCAGGTATTCTTGCTGAACGTTGGTAATTGATTGGTGATACTGTGGTACTGATTGCTTAATACCGTTGAAGAGTTGCTCTACGTTTTCATGACATACTGAAAATATGTCTTTTGTATTTCCTGTTGTTTCGTTTTTACTCATTGTTTCACCTCCTTAGTTTTTGATTTTTTTGCAATTGGAAGGACAATGACTTGAACCAAGTCTCCCTCACTTAATCCGAGTGCATTGCGTTCTGCCTCTGGAATTGAAATTCTGCCATTACTGCTGACAGTTGTTTTGTATGCTCCCCAATTCATAAATGATGGAAGCATCTGGCCAATGTTGAACATTGTCTCCATGCTTTTATTTTGCATAGAAGTCATGTTTTGCATCATGGCGTTTTGTGTATTCTTTGTTTTCTCAGTAACCTCTCGTAGCGTATCAAGGGGATTGAAATTTTTAGAATTCTGATTAGGCATTAGTGAGGCAAAATTCTTCATAAATTCTGCTTGTGCTAGTCCGCTTTTCTGAATCCATGACTTGAACATTTCGGTAGGGTCATAGAGGTTTTGATTACCACTCATAGGTAATAATAGGTAACATCAGGTATTTAAACTCATCTATTAGGAATCAAAAAATTCCAATACCTTTGAGGCAAAGGCAGAAGGATCCTGAACATATGGAGTGTGGCCACATCCATCCATTCTAAAAAATCGAGAATCCCTAATTCCGGAAATAAAATAATCAGAATGGTCTATTGGGATAACAGGATCCTCTGAACCCCAGATAATCAAAGTTGGGCAAGTAACAGATTTTAGTTTAGAAGTTATTGAGTCAGAATTTTTTAATCCTAACAATGTCGACATAAAAGCTAGCTTTGCATTTGGCAATCTCATTCTTTCTACAAACCCATTCACAAGATCTTCATTGGGGCTATGGCCAGATGCCTCCATCATTTCAAAAGCATTTTTTGCGGTTTGCTCATTTGGATATAATGCAGCCATAATGTATGCATCAAGTGCAGGAGTAGATTGCTTCATGACACCTGCTGGAGAGACAAGGACGAGTTTCTCAATGTCTTTAGAATGCATGCATGCATATTCAGCTGCAATCTGTCCCCCTAAAGAAGAACCAATAAGATTTGGACGTTTAATGTTTGAGGCGATAAAAAAATTTTCTAGAAATTCTGAAAAAAAATCAGTAGTGTAATCAACCAAGGGTTTGTCGCTATACCCAAATCCAATAATATCTGGAACAATTACTTTGTATTTTTTAGAAAAAAGCGGAATTACTTTATCCCATCTTTCAGCAGATGCTCCCAACCCATGAATTAAAACAAGAGTGTCTCTGGAATTGCCGGATTCAATGTATCGGATCTTGTTATCATCTATCTGAAGAAATTTTTCTTCCATGGGTTTAGCTTCAATAAATAT
>JABDKK010000200.1 GCA_013002265.1 Candidatus Nitrosopumilus sp.
GTATCTACACAATCAATTGAGAGAATATGTGATTCTATACTGAAAGATTTTTCAGGAAAAAAAATACTGGTTTTGGCTCCAATAATTCAAAGAAAAAAAGGGACATACGAGAAATTATTTGAGCAAATCAAAAAGGATGGTTATTCTAGAATCCGCCTAAATGGAGAGATTTTGAGCCTAGATTCTGAGATTCCTCCCCTTGATAGGCAAAAATGGCACAATATTGAGATCGTAGTTGACCGAATTACAACTGACAAGTCTGAGCGCTCAAGACTCTTTGAGGCAATTCAGACTGCAATCAAAACATCAAAAGGTGATGTTATGATTGAAACTGACAAAACTGAAAAAATCTTTTCTCAAAATAATGCATGTCCTTATTGTGGATTGACTATTGGTGAGCTAGAACCCAGAACTTTTTCTTTTAACTCTCCATTTGGAATGTGCAAAACATGTAATGGCTTGGGTGTAAAGATGGAATTTGATCCAGATTTAGTTATTCCCGATAAATCAAAATCCATCTTAGATGGTGCAATTGTTCCATGGAGTGGGAGATTTTCATCATTTAGACGACAAGCATTACGTGCAGTTGGAAAGAAATTTGGATTTGATTTGATGACCCCCATTGATCAAATAAAACCAAAACATCTAAAAATTATTCTTTATGGAACTGATGACCTAATTGATTTTAAATATCGCTCAAAATCAGGTGACTCTTCATGGCAATACACAGATGCCTTTGAAGGAGTACTCGTAAATTTGCAACGAGTGTTCATGGAGACTGATTCAGAATCAAAACGTGAATGGCTAAAACAATTCATGCGTGACACTCCCTGCAATTCATGTAATGGCAAAAAACTAAGACCAGAATCACTTGCAGTCAAAATTAATGACAAAGGAATAATGGATGTTTGTGATTTATCAATTGATCATTGCTATGACTTTTTTTCAACTCTAAAATTAACAGAGAATGAACAATACATTGCAAAAGATATTCTAAAAGAAATCAAAGAACGTTTAGAATTTTTAATGAATGTTGGATTAAACTATTTGACACTAAATAGATTAAGCTCTACACTTTCTGGAGGTGAATCTCAAAGAATTAGATTGGCAACACAAATTGGTTCAAACTTGACTGGTGTCCTGTATGTCCTTGATGAACCAACAATTGGCCTACATCAGCGTGATAATGCTAGATTGATAAAAACGCTAACAAAGCTACGAAATTTGGGAAACACTGTCATTGTAGTAGAGCATGACGAGGAAGTTATCCGAAATTCAGACTGGATTGTTGATTTGGGACCTGGAGCAGGAGTTCATGGAGGAAATGTAGTCTTTGAGGGAACTGTTGATAAAATCCTAAATGGATACAAATCAGTCACTGGAGACTATTTGAAAAATAATATTCTCATTACACTAAAAGACAAAGTTCGTAATACCTCAGGTTCTCTAATTATTAAAAAGGCATCTGAGAACAACCTAAAAGAAATTGATGTTGAAATACCTCTTGGTCTTTTTGTCTCTATAACTGGAGTTTCTGGTTCTGGAAAATCAACACTAATCAATGATATTTTGCTTAAGGAATTACAAAATTATTTCTACAAATCAAATGTTCGTGCAGGAAAACATGGTGAAATTATTGGTCTTGAAAATATTGATAAAGTAATTGCAATTGATCAGTCCCCAATTGGAAGAACACCTCGCTCTAATCCTGCAACCTACATTGGTGCTTTTACTCCAATAAGGGAATTATATGCAAACACTGAATTATCAAAAGAACGTGGTTACAAACCTGGACAATTTTCATTTAATGTAGCTGATGGTAGATGTTTTGCATGTGATGGCGATGGTGTAAAACAAATAGAAATGCAGTTTTTATCTGATGTATATGTAAAATGTGATGAGTGCAAAGGAAAAAGATACAACTCTGAAACACTGTCAGTATTATACAAGGGCAAAAACATCTCTGATGTTTTAGATATGACCGTTTATGAGGCCTTGAATTTCTTTGAAAATATTCCTGCAATAAAGAGAAAATTACAAACAATTTATGATGTAGGACTTGGATATATCAAACTGGGACAGTCATCAACTACTTTGTCTGGAGGTGAAGCACAACGTGTAAAATTAGCCTCAGAATTGTCAAAAAGAGGAACAGGAAAGACTCTGTACATACTTGATGAGCCAACAACAGGTCTTCATTTTGCTGATGTTCAAAAATTACTAGATGTCCTAAATCGACTTGTAAATTTGGGAAACTCTGTTGTTGTAATTGAGCATAACATGGATGTAATCAAGAATTCAGATTGGTTAATTGATCTTGGACCTGAAGGTGGAGATGAAGGTGGGACTGTTGTTGCTACAGGCACTCCACAAAAAGTAGCAAAATCTCCAGGAAGCTACACAGGAAAATATTTGAAAAAACTGTTGAAAAAATGACTTTTGATATTTCAAAAATTCACCTTCCTACAAATCCTGGAATTTATTTAATGAAAGACACTGGTGGAAAAATTATCTACATTGGAAAAGCAAAGAATCTCAAAAATAGGGTAAAATCCTATTTTTTACAAAATCAAAATTATAAAACTCAAAAACTCGTTGAGAATATTTCAGACATTGAATTTGTGCTTACTGATAATGAAAGTGAAGCTTTCCTTCTTGAATCAAACATGATTAAAAAATACCGTCCTCGATTTAATATTGAATTAAAAGACCAACAAAGATATACCTATCTTCGAGTAACTGATGAAAAATATCCTAGATTGCTTGTTGCACGGAGAACTAGAGAAGGAAAATTCCTAGGTAAAGGAAAATTCTTTGGGCCATTTACGCAAGGAAGCTCCAAGCTACTAACTATTGGAACACTTCGAAAAGCATTTCAAATTAGAATTTGTAAAAATCTTCCAAAAAAAGTCTGTCTTGAATATCATTTAGGAAACTGTGAAGGACCTTGTGAATTCAAAGATGCTCAAGAACAATACTCTAAACATATATCCAATCTTGAGGATGTTTTGAAAGGAAATAATGAGACTAGAATTTTTACAAAGAAATTAGAAGAAGAAATGCAGCGAGCGGCAGAATTGCAACAATTTGAGCGTGCAAGGGATATTCGTGACACTCTGATTCGATTAGGTAGTCTTCAAACAAAACAAAAAATGGAGTATGTTGAGAATTCTGATGAAGAATATTTTGGAATAGGGATTCAGGAGCAATCTGCAACTGTCATGAATTTTAGAATGATAAATGGTGTGATTAGAGATAGTGACAAGTTCTTTTTTGATCTAGTTGGAGATAATTCTTTTTCAAACTTTCTTTATCAGTATTACACTACTCACAAAATTCCAAAATTTGTTCTTGTTAGTGAACTGCCAGATAATCAAAAGTTATTGGAATCTTTACTATCAAAACAATCAGGATTTGATGTAAAAATTCTGTTACCGAAGAAAGGAAAACGCAAGGAAATCATTAATCTTATAATGAAAAATATTGAATTGATTCATTCCAAAGGAAGTGAACCTGGATTGCATGAATTAAAAGAAATTTTATCGCTCCCATCTGTTCCAAAAACCATTGAATGTTTTGATATCTCAAATCATGGTGACGAATTTGCAGTTGGTTCTATGTCACAATTTATTGATGGCAAACCGCACAAATCAGGATATAGAAAATTCAGGATAAAGACAGTTGATGGACGAGATGATTTTGCAATGATAGGTGAAGTAATCAAAAGAAGGTATTTCGGATTATTAGAAGAAAATTTGAAACTACCCGATCTTGTATTAATTGATGGAGGCAAAGGACAACTTAATGCTGCCTTAAAGTCATTGCAATCCCTTGGTCTAAAGATTCCATGTATTTCTCTTGCAAAAGAAAATGAAGAAGTATTTGTTCCAAAAATCAAGGAATCAATTATTATTCCAAAAGACAAAACGTCATTGAAGATTTTACAGCATGCCCGAGATGAATCTCATAGATTTGGTGTTGCATACAATAGAAACATTAGGAAAAATAAAATAAAAAGGAAAAATTAGGATTAGTTCACTGTAACACTGCCAACCATCCAAGGATGTACCATGCAAAAGTAATCATAGCTTCCTGCCTCTTCAAAAGTAAATGCATATTTTGCATTTCCCATGACTAGACTGCTATCAAATACGCCTGATGGACCATCTGCTGGACTTCCGCCAGTTACTGTATGTGCAGCTGTGTCTATGTTAATCCATTCTACTGTGTCGCCAGCATTGATTGTAATATCTGCTGGTAAGTAGCATGCATTGGTTTCTTCACAGCCTGGAACTGAGGTACCTACTGGAATGTCAACTATGTGAGTTGTTGGACCCGAAGTCATTTCTAGAGTTTCTTCTATGACTACTTCGCCCAAGTCTTCTACTACTTCAGCAACTTCCTCAGTTACTTCTTCAACTTCTTCCTTGACTTCATCCATTGCTTGTTTAGGGGCTTCTTTGACTTTCTCTGCTATGTCTGCAAATGGGTCTGCCTGAGCTTTGGGTTCTGAAGTATCTGTCATAACTTTTGGAGCTGTTGTAGCAGCGGGTGGTGAATAATCCACAGAATCTCCAACAAATGCAAATCCTGCGCCGATAGCTGTAATTGCAATTGTAAATGCAATTGCAGCTCTGTCTATACCTGCCATAATGTTCCATTTGATTTCTCATTGCTAAATAAATCTAATCGTCTTTTTTCGCGTTTTTCATTTGAAATTTATGATCTAATTGTTATTTTTGTCCTTTACTTTTCTCAAATTCATACAAAACACTTCATTGTGAGAAATATCCAAATTATTACAAATTTTTCCAAAAACACATGAAAATCTGATATGATCGATGTAATTGGGCATTTGACTGTTGTCCATGAAATTAAACATTTCTTTGTTTTATGAAACTAATAATTAAGAAATTCATACATCGCAAATGAGCTGTCATCAAGTAACTAACCGTTTTTGATCTTAAGCACATTTGTATTATCTTTTTCTAATTGCCAAATTTTCATTCTGTTTGATAAACTCAAATTCCACATTTAGTTTTCTTTGATTAATTAATTGATTAATGAAAAATATTCTTTTTTCAATAAACTCGTCTGTAGATTTGATTTTTGATGTTAGATGTTCAAATATTTTTTTATCATCGCATTTAATTTTGATACAGTCATCGTTTTTGATTATGAAAACACCAATTCCCCAAAATAATCCTACATGTAATGCAATGTATTTTGATTGTAAATCTGAAATTTTATCTTTGTAAATATCTACCTGTTCTCTATTTTGTTCAGCAGTAGATTCATCTGTTTGAATAACCCATGAAATATTTTTTACATCGCCATGAAAGTAAAAAAGATGCTTCAATTGTCAACCAAAAAGGGGTTTTTTGTCTATATATTTTGAATACCCCACTTATGATCATAGATTGAAAGGTGTAGATATGCTTGAATCTCACGCCTTCTTTTCAAAAATGGTCGATGAATTAGTAGAATTCTCTGAGTATGATCCAGAATTAGCAGATGGAATAAAATGGTTAGATGATCAGGCACAAAAAAAAGGCATTACGTTTTATGATATGGTCTTTGAAGTTCTATACAAACACGATGTAAACTCTAAAGCAAAAGAGTGGCTTAGTACAAGAAATTAAAAATTATCTTCTCAAGTCTAGAGTTTTGTATTCGCACCCTTCTGGACCGCAATATTTTCCAACATAGACTGCTTTTGGTCTATAC
>JABDKK010000009.1 GCA_013002265.1 Candidatus Nitrosopumilus sp.
AGAGATACAACTGATTAATGGCACAGTAATCGATAAAACAATAGACAGTTCAGCAATGCCAAGAACTATCAAAGATGCCAAAATTTTGTTACTGAATGAACCGTTGGAACCAATGAGAAATAAAACGGAAGCAGAGATAGAGATAACATCTCCATCACAAATGAGTCAATTCCTAAACCAAGAGAATGCGGATTTGTTGGCACTTGTAAAAAAGATCGTAGACTCAGGAGCTAAAGTCGTAATATCAAGAAAAGGAGTTAATGAATTAGTTCAAGAGGCGCTTGCAAAAAAAGGGATCATATCAATGCGCAGAGTGAAATACAATGATTTGTGGTGGGTTGAAAAAGCAACTGGTGCCAAGACGTGTGAAAACATAGAAAACATATCTAATACGGAGTTGGGTTTTGCAAAAAAGATTTATGAGAAAACTGTTGGTGATGAAAAAATGGTTTTTGTAGAAGGTGGTAACAATCCAAAATCTGTAACCTTGCTGTTGAGAGCAAACTCAAAACGGTATCTTGATGAATTTCACAGAAACATTCTAAATGCATTTTATGTGCTAAGAAACTTTATAGAAAATCCGTTCATTGTGCATGGCGCAGGTTCTGTTGAATGGATAATAGCACAAAAAATTCGGGAGCAGGCTGTTTTTGTAGAAGGCAAGGAGCAAATTGGAATGGAACGGTTTGCAAGCGCCCTAGAACAAATACCGTTGACATTAGCACATAACATAGGAATGGATGTATTGGATGCATCAACACAGTTGCGAAGTAAATCCAATGGTAAAATCAGATGGTATGGAGTAAATTCCGCCACCCGAAAAATTTCTGACATGTTATCATCTGAAGTAATAGAAACAGAGATCGTCAAACAGCAGGTTTTCAAAACTGCCGTAGAGACAACTAACATGCTACTGAATGTAGATGATGTATTCATGAAAGATTTAATTGATAACACGCATTGTCATATTGATGGACATGTCCATGCCCATAGGGATGGAGGAAAAGCCCACAATCACTTTGAACAAGAAGGATTAGAACAGCGACAGATGCATCACTATTTCTAGTGAACTGAAAACAATGTTTTAAAAAAGTTTCACAACTTACAAAATTTAAAAATTATTTCAAAAAACATGAAAAGTCATAACTATTTTTTGTACAACAAGATGAATAAGGGACATAAAAAAATATCTGGATTAAAGGTAAATCAAGATGCTGATTACTAAAAACAAATTTCTAGGATAACGTGACACGAAAAATGAAGTCTATGAACAAAGGGGTTATTTCAAAGTGAGAACAGGACATTCAATATTTTTGTAGATACGATTTACGATATCTTTGTGATCTTGAATGTTCATATCTGAGGGCGGATTGGAGTCTGCAACAAAAAGTTCAATGTTGTTCTTTTGGACATAATCTGTGATGTGTTCTGTTAAGGATTCAACAAACACGCATTCTGTTTTTATATTGACATTGAAAGATTTTGCCATTTCTTCAACTTTTTCCAGCTCCAAATGTGTTTTTTGAATCAGATTCTCTTGTTTTCTCTTTTCAGATTTCGTTTGAAACAATGTGAAGGTTGGAAGATTTTTGTGAAAGTATTTTAGCACAATAACATTGGAATCAAATTTTTTGGCTATGGTGAAAACAGTATTCAAAGATGCGGCGTTATTTTTTGATATAAATGAGCAGATCAGGATATTGTTAAACAATTTTTCTCTTGTTTTAACGAAAAAATTCTATTTAAAGTTAGAGTCATTGTACGTATTTTACCAAATTAACTGGTTCCATAATGCAAATATCGAAATAATTCAGTTAGTTTTGAGCAGTATCATTAACAAAAAATCAGAACAGCTCATAAAAAACAATCACCAATACACGCCAAGATGATAACTGTACTTGCATGTCAAAAAATGAGTAAAAAATTCT
Organism: Candidatus Nitrosopumilus sp.; assembly: GCA_013002265.1. GTDB lineage: Archaea > Thermoproteota > Nitrososphaeria > Nitrososphaerales > Nitrosopumilaceae > Nitrosopumilus. The sequence goes on from JABDKK010000009.1 coordinate 1,929, forward strand.
CTAAATGAAATGTTTTACGTGTTGTGTGAGCTAGGGGGTGATTGAACTTGTTACTTCTTGTTCAGATTTTTGAATTCTTTCAGCATTGAATTCAATTTCATCATCAAACTCTTTAGATTTTTCTGATTCGTCTGAAGAGTCAAACCCCACATAAAAAATTAAATTAATCACCACAAACATTACAGCAAGAAGTATCAGTTTTGATTTGATGGACAAGTTTCTTTTAGTATCAGGTTTGTGTGGTGGCACTATTCATCTTTTCAATACTTATTCTTATCTATATCGAAAATTACAACTTACAACACTTAAAATTGTACTTAATGTATCTAAACAGAGTTGAATGAAAATGTGAAATGGCATGACGAAATTTTTAATTCTATAGATATTCATCAACCTGGTTGGGAAAAATTACTAATGGAAAGCAAAGTCAAGATCAAAACAAATCAAAGTGAAGTTCAGTTCACTGTTGTTGAAAAAATTTTGCAAAAATTTGGTCTTAGAGTCACAGATGTTTCTTTTACAGATTATTATGGTATTGTTATTGGAATTGAAAAACTCTGATAAAGGAAATTCAAAGCCTGAAATTTTAAGGAGAACATCATGGTTTGATTTTTTAATTTTATTCTAGGCAGGGTTTTATACAGGGCATCAACATCGACGATATGGTCGAACTAGGACGTCCAATAAAAGATATCCAAATTGACGCAAAGACATCCATAGAAAAGATTTTTGAAGAGATGTCTAAATCAGGGGGATTTGAATCAATGAATTTGACAGACGGGTTAGATATTCTGACAGATATGATTTCAGATAAACAATGCCTCAAATTTGTCTCATTTGTTGCAGCCATAATTTCAACAGGTACCAGGGGAATCATCAAAGACATGATCAAAAATAAATGGTTCGATGTAGCCATGGTCACATGTGGATCATTGGATCATGACATTGCAAAGCATTTCTCACATTACAAGGAAGGATCATTTACAATGGATGATGCAGAATTGGCAAGTCAGGGTATTCACAGACTAGGCAACGTACTCGTTCCAATTGACAGTTACGGCCCACTCATTGAAGAAAAAATTCAATCGTTTTTGGAAGAAGAATATCAAAATGGAATAAGAGAGATGACCACAGCAGACATAACTAATATGATTGGAAAACACTTAGGTGACGACTCTTATCTTTATTGGGCATACAAAAATGATGTCAAAGTCATAGTTCCAGGCATAATGGATGGTGCAGTGGGAAGCCAGATTTGGCTGTTTACGCAAAAACACAGTGATTTCAAGTTAAACATGATTGGAGATGCAAATCTTATTTCAGGATTAATTTTCAAAGCTGAAAAATCAGGGGCATTTATGATTGGAGGTGGGATTTCAAAACATCACACGTTATGGTGGAACCAATGTAGAGATGGATTAGATTATGCATTTTACATAACAACTGCACAAGAATTTGACGGAAGTTTAAGTGGTGCACTAGTCAAAGAGGCAATATCATGGGGCAAAGTGACACAAAATGCAAAACAGGCAACACTGCATGCAGAAGTGACAACAATTTTGCCATTCATTTATGCGGCATTGATTTCAAGATTACAAAAATAGTGCAAATCAAACAAACAATGAAGAGAAACATTTTTTTTAACAACATAAGATACTATGCAATTGTAGGTATATTGACAGTTTCATCTTTGATACTGTTATTACTGTGGCCCAGATAACATGTCAAGAATTCTCACAATTTTAAAAAATCCTAACAAAAAACTGGTTACATCACTAGGGTATGCAGTATTGGCTCTGGTGATTTTTTATTTTGTTGTGCTGTTTTTCTTCGAATACAAGACACTTGGGTTATAATCCCCAATGGTTGAGATTCCACAGCAGCTAAAATAGATCAATGAGGTTGTGTTGTATGTGATGCTTTCCTTGCTATCATTTGAACTTCTGCTAAAATACATGAAGGTAAGAAACTGGAAGACATTTCTAAAAAAATACTGGCTTGATGTTGCCATGGTGATCTTGATCCCGGTATTTTCTGGAGTCAAGATACTCAAGGCAATTAAGATTGTAAAGAAGGTAAAGGTTGCAAAGTACGGCTTTAAGGCAGCTGACAAGACTCAAAAGAAGATAAGAAAGAAAAGGCAGAGAGAAAAATAATTTTCTGCGATTCAGAGATGATAATCAGAGTTTTATTTTATAACATGTGTAGTCTAAACCAAAACATCTGAAGGAACAATGAGTGCAGCTGAAGAGCTTAGAGCAGACCACGTTCAAGTAAGGCGTCTGGAAAAAATCATCTTCAAATGCGTTGAAGAATTAGAAAAAGGTGAAAAAATCCCATTATCTGATATAACAAAAATGACAATCATCATCTCTGAGTTTATCGACACCATTCACCATTCAAGAGAAGAGGATTCATACTTTCCATGCGTTACAAGCCATGACTCTCTAAAAGAGGAAATTCACAAGTTTCTAGTGGAGCACGAGTTTGGGCGAAGGGTTGCAAGGAAAATTTCACACCATCTCAAACGATTAAAGAATGGCGAAGATGCTTGGGAGAATGTTACAAGATACCTCAAGACGTATGGAGTGTTTCTCAATGATCACCTAAACAAGGAAAACAAGTTCTTTGATGATGCAGAAGCAGACGTATTGACAAAAGAGGAAGAGGCAGACATGTACGAGGAGTACAGGTCAACATTTGCAATAGTAAAAAAAATCGATGAGATGATTGCCGAAATTGACTGGCTGGAATCAAGGGATTGGAACCTGAGGAAATAACAAAAAAACATTCCATATTGCTAAAACTAGTGACAATCAGACAAGTTTGAGCAAGTATCTCTTACTCTTAGTAACTCCCTATAGCCTAAAATGATGAAAACTTGTACTCAGCTAAAACTGTGAAAGTACAGCTGATTCTGTTACCTGAACTAATGAACAACCAAACTAATCACACAGCATGGAAACATGTCCAAAATGTTCAAACAAAATCCTTGTTAGCAAGACAAACATTTCAGTTCACGCAGAGCAGCCGTGGAGAAAGATCCAGGCAAAGATCTGCTCTGATTGCAACTTTGTGGAGCTAATCCACAACTAATTTTTTTTGGAGAGAAATGTCTTGGAAAATAACATAAAAGTGATGTAGTACAATGTTGCCTGCATAGACAAGCCCCACAAACAAAGGAGTATGTGTAAAATTGGCATGTGAAATTGCCAATTCTGCAAACATATGCAAGTCTATATTGGATCTGGAAAGTAACATATGTTTTGTTGGAATAATCAACAGCCATGGAAGGTTGGTAGATCATTCCAAAAAACAAAACGAGTCAGTAGAGAATCTGGAAAAGATTGACTGGACAATGCTGTGCATGCAGACAAGACTGCACATATCAATGCAAAATGACCATGATGAGAATTTTGGCAGGTTTGGCTATGGTATAAC
>JABDKK010000012.1 GCA_013002265.1 Candidatus Nitrosopumilus sp.
GCGTTTGGGTAGGAATCTCAGTAGTTTGGGTAAGCATTGCTTCCTTCTTCATCATATTCTTGCCAATCATTGAGGCAAGAAAGGGAATTGCCCAAGTATTTGCTGGAAAGAAGTCCGTTGCAGAAACTTCAGGAGGCGACAAGAATTGACTTCATGTTCTGGATGCAATGTAACATTGGGATGGAAGAAATACAACTTTCAAAAGCAATGGAGAATTTCAGGATATTTTTGTAAGAGTTGCATGGAAAAGATTGGTCATGACTTTGATGATCATGGAAAAATCACTCTTCCAAAAAGAACTTGTGATTCATGTCACCAAGAATTTTTCTTCTTAACTACAACTTGGCAGAACAAACAACGACACAGATGCTGTGATGTTTGCAAAGACCTTGATAATATCGAGTCGTCATCAAAAACTGCATTATTGCCACCAGTTCCTTCAAGAGTCCCCATAATGATGGCCATCTTTGCGGCTTTTGGTATTTTACTAATGATTGGTGGATTTGCATATGTGATGCTAGTTGCACCACAGCAAGAATCCAGCATACTTCATGTAATTATTGGTAGTTGTATGTCTGGTGCAGGATTTATGTTGGCAAGAAAGATGGTGAAGGTAAGAAATATGGTCTTAGGAAAAACCCCACAACTTACAACGGAGGAATTAAGATAATGGCAAATGGCTTATACAAAAAAATACTTGTTCCACTAGATGGCTCAAAATGTTCAGAGCGAGCGTTTGTTGAAGCTACAACTCTTGCAAAACAATGTGATGCAAAATTAGTTGGATTATACGTTGTTCCCTTCTCCCCATTATCATATCGCGAGATTAGAGTTGCAAAAGAGACAATGTTTGTAGAAGCAAAAAAGAATCTTGCAAAAGTAAAGACAAATGCAGAGAAAAAAGGTTTGGTCCTACAAGAAAAAATCCTACAGGGAAATCCTGGAGAACTAATCTCTAACTTTGCAAATCAAAGTAAGAACAAAGTTGATCTTATAGTAATGGGTTCAAGAGGAAGAGGTGGTCTTAAAGAAGCATTTCTTGGCAGCGTATCAAACTATGTGATGCATAAATCTAAGGTACCTATTATGATCATAAAATAACTTACTGGTAGATTCCTTCTTTCTCATACATTTTTAGACCTAAACCAGTAGCAATTGCACCAACAGTCCAAATTATTACACTTGAAAAAAATGTGTCATTTACATCAGGATTAATCAATTCTGCTACTCCGAATCCTATTCCTATGATCATAGTAACTATGCCCATTAGAAGAAGAGTTTTGCTCATGAAGTTTATTTGACGTTCACTGTATTTATAGCAGGGTTTAATTCTCACAACAAAATATCATTTATCAAATTTTACAATTGATCATCTTTGCATTCCTTGTCTAATAATTTCTCTATGTCTCCAACAAAACATTCTCTCAAACAAAAAAAAAACTTCCTTTATTTTGAAATTCTTTGTCAGAATTTTGGAATTACACTAAATAATTAACATAAAAATTCATTTGAAGACTTTAGTTCTAATTATTATTTTAAACCATTTTCTTCAAACTGTAACATGAAAAGAATAGATATTGTAGTTTTACAATCTAAAGAAAAAGACATTGTTGATGTTCTACAAAAAACTTGATTGGTGGATTGATTTTTACTAATGGAAAAGTCCCTTTACATGCCAAACTTGGTCTTGGACGCTATATAGAAAGATATGATGATGTTTTGAAATTACAAGTAGTCGATAATTCTAAAGTAGATCAAGTTGTTTCAGTAATTGTAGATGCAACTCATACTGGCTCACTTGATGACGGAAAAATTTTCATCTCTACTATAGATGAAATTGTTGATATTGCAACCAAGAAAAAATAGAATACATCTGATCTGGAATTCTATTAATTCTTAAATGCCTGTTTGCCTTATATTACACAATGCGAACACGGGATCCCAAGTACCGAAAATACATGTATGCCCTAATGGGCGTATGTGCTGCAGTTTTATTACTAGTGAATATTTAATTTTGATTTCCGACAAATTCTTTTTGCTTTTCTGGAATTTTCAATGATATTGCAAATGCTGCAATAATTATCACAATTGCAAAATACATTACAGCCACATAATCAAATAGAAATGCTATACTTCCTGCTATCACGGGACCCACTACTGTTGCAATGGATATTGTAGAGCTAAAAATTCCGGTTGATGTTGAACGTGGATTGTTCTCCATTAGATGAAAGTTTCCTCCAATGAATAAAAATGCCCAAGTGCCTCCCACCAGTGACATAAATGG
>JABDKK010000020.1 GCA_013002265.1 Candidatus Nitrosopumilus sp.
CAATATGCTTGAACCATTCTAAAACGTGTCAAACTTGGTGGTATTTAGGAAGAGGCTGTGAAAATTATTTAACTATAGACTAGATGAACGTAAATTTTTTTAGGTTCCAAAAACTAAAAATTCTCAATAATTTCAATTAATCTTGAGATTTTATTAAATAATTCTGAACAAGGATGTTGAATCAAGAATTTTTTCTACTTATTAGCAAACAACCAATAATTATTTCAGTAATTATCAAATATAAACTCCTTTTTTCTAATGTTGAAAATGGCATCAAAAAAAGGGGTCATAGTTACCGCAATAATTTTAGCTGCAATTACGGGTGCTAGTTTTCTCCTATGGATAATTCCCCAAGATTATGAAACCACTTTTGTTGTAACAGACTATGAAGAATATCTGGATGGAGTAAAAAACATTCACGAGGTTTTAGAAGAATCAACAGATATTGAATATAGGAATTTACAAACGGGTGAGATATCTCCTCAAGAGTATATCACAATCACCGAAGTAACTTCATCTCAGGTAACTGCACAGATTAGTGAATTTATTACATCAAAACCGCCTGAGCAATGGCAGCCAAGCTACATTAACTACATGGAAGCCTTGAAAAAATTCAATTCATATATTGGAGAAACTAAAGTTTTGGCAAATTTGATTGAAAATGATGGTTCATCAGAAGAAAAAGATAGGATTATTGAAAAGATAGAATCGTTAAAAAAAGAATCAAAAGAATTTGTCAGAATCTCTGATGATTTAAGACCCTAGCCTCAAAACCTAATTATGTTAATTTCAATAGTTGGAAATCGTTAAAAAGCAATTCTGTAATAAAAATTTGAATGTCTCAGCATACAGATAAGGTAGAAAAAGATGTTAGTAAATCTTCATCCAATAAATTACTTGTAATTTGTATAGACAGAGATAATGACGTAGGCGAGAAAGCAGGAATTTTAACACCTGTAGTAGGTAGGGATGCATGTATTGAAGCAGCTCAAAGACTTGCTTTAGAGGATCCAGAAGATGCAGATTCCAATTCGATATTTTCAGCAATCAAAACCTATGAAGATTTAATCAGTAAGGGATACCAGGTACAGGTTGTTACTGTTGCTGGAGTTAAAGAAAAAGGGATTCAAGCAGATGAAAAAATACTTTCTGAAACAAGGAAAGTTTTAGAAAAATTTTCTGCAAATGGAGCTGTTATTGTTTCAGATGGAGAAGATGACGAGAGTGTTATTCCAGTAATTCAAAATGTATTACCAGTAGTATCAGTGCAACGTGTCGTAATGAAAGTGAGTAGAAGTGTAGAATATTCCTATGCAGTCTTTGGAAAATATCTTAAAATGATTGCTTATGATTCAAAATATTCAAAATTCTTTTTAGGAGTTCCAGGAATCCTGTTATTAATTGGCGGAGTTGCAACAATATTTGGCTATTCAGCAGAGATTTTTGCAGTTCTTGTAAGCATTTTAGGTGGCGCGTTTTTGATCAGAGCATTTGATATAGATAGAGCATTATCAAATTGGTCCAAGCCAACACCGATGGATTTTATCAGAATATTTACAATGGTTACAGGAATCTTGTTAATACTATCATCTGTACCAGCTGGATGGAGTGGTGTTGATGTAAAATTACTTGAGTCAGACGTAGAGATTTTTGGAAAGATAACAGATAAAACAATTATCGGACAATTTGTTGCAGGAGCATTACCAATTTTATGGATTGGTCTTGGAGCAATATTTGCAGGAACCTTACTCAGTAATTGGATTGGAGGTATTCCAAGACAAATCAGCGATATTTTAAGAATAATAGTATTAATTGCACTTTACCCAACTGTAGCACAATTTACCAACATCATGATTTTTGATGAGAGTTCATTTACTTTAATTCCACCCCTATTGGGGGGATTAGCAGCAACCCTAGTTTCAGCTACAATCCTCTTTAAAAAATATAGAAAGCATAAAGAGCAAGAGATGGTATCAGACTAAAATCATATACAATTTACAAAGATAAAACAAATTTTTTAAAAAACACTGATATCTTCTATTGAATAAAAGGTCAGAGGTGATAAAACATTAGCAAAATAAAGGATGTGGTTTTTCAGCTATCTGGGTTATACAAGATATATGGCAATCGACTAGAAAATGAGATTCGAAATGGAGACATTCCAAACCATGTTGCACTGATTTTAGATGGAAACAGAAGGTGGGCAAAAAGACACTTGACAATTCCCGAGACAGGCCATTGGAAAGGGGCTGATGCTGTTGAAAATCTACTTGATTGGTGTGAAGAATTTGATATCAAAATAATCACACTTTATGCATTGTCGGCAGAGAATTTAGATAGAAACGATAAAGAACTTGATTATCTTTATGATTTGATCCACAAAAGATTGGAAAAACTCTATAGTGATTCCAGAATCCATAGAAACAAAATGAGAGTTAAAGCAATTGGAAGAATCGAATTACTTCCAGAACGTATCAAAGAGGTTTTAAGAAAGTTAGATGATGCCACAAAAAATTATGATAATCATTTTCTAAATATTGCATTAGCTTATGGAGGGCAATATGAGCTAGTAGATGCAGTAAAAAAAATTGGAGAAAAAATCAAAGATGGAACCCTCAATATTAGCGATATTAATAAAAATGAGATAGAGTCTAATCTTTACACCTCTCACTTACCACAATCATCACCAGACATGATTTTGCGAACATCTGGTGAAAAAAGATTAAGTGGGTTTCTAATATGGCAAAGTGCATATAGCGAATTGGTTTTTATGGATATTTTTTGGCCAGAATTTAGAAAAATTGATTTGATGAGAGCAATTAGGACTTTTCAAGAAAGAAAAAGAAGACTAGGAAAATGATCGAAGAAACATCTGCAGGAATTGTACTATTTAGGAAAGAGGACACTGAGAATTTATTTTTACTTTTACATTATCCATCTGGACATTGGGATTTTGTAAAAGGAAAAATGGAAAAAGATGAATCAACTCATGAGACTGCAATTAGAGAGACAGAAGAAGAGACAGGAATCACAGACATAAAATTTGTAGATAATTTTGAGGAATGGATTGAGTATAATTTTCAATATCAAGGAGAGTTAGTACATAAAAAAGTAGTATTTTTCTTGGCTGAAACAAAAACTAAAGAAATTAAGATTTCACAAGAACACCTTGGTTTTACTTGGATGGATTACAATACAGCCATGGAAAAAACAACGTTTGATAATGCAAAAACAGTATTAACAAGGGCACAAATGCTACTTTCCAAAACTTTGTAGTTGGAGTTCTTTTGCAACAGATACAGGGTTTTTGGAGTTGAGAATAGTTCTGCCTACAATCAAATAATCAGTTCCTGAGTTGATAACATTTTTTGCATCTCCTCCTTGAGTTCCTATACCTGGAGAAAAAATGTTCAATTTTTTTCCAGCTTTTTTGTGGCAATATTTAATAATTTCAGGAAATGTAGCACCCACTACAATTCCATCAACTTTTGAATTGATTGCCCAATTCAAAAATAGTTCATAGAGTTTCTGTTTTTTTTCAACATTAATTTCCATATCATAGGATAATTGAGCCTCTGGAGCACTCATATGACATAATGTAATTACTCCTTTCTCTTTTTTATGGGCAGATTTTACCAAATTTTTCAAACTATCCAGTCCCATTATAGGATTAGCTATAACAGCATCAAATCCCAAATTCCACAGATTCTCTAATGTCACACTATTTGTATTTCCTATATCGTTGAGTTTGATATCAGCTATTGTTTGCAAACCAAATTTGTGAGCATATGTGTTGATTTTGAGAATTTCATTTCCACTTAGTGGAAGCAATAAATGAAAGTTTAGTTTAATAGCACATAAAAACGGATTTAATTCTTTGATATTTTTAATAGTTTGATTTTTTAAATTTTTCACAGAAGGATTGTAATCATTTGCAAGAATTACTTTCCCATTTGATTTTGAGATCTGAGAAAGCCTAGTTTTGAAGGTGGTCATATTCAACTAGAGGATGAGTGTCTTTTAATTTTATTATTTTGATGTATGAATATCCATGTTCTGACGGATTTTCTACAAATGTCGGATGCGGTCCATTGATTGTTGAAAATTTCATGAATGGTTTTTTGGGATCGCTATCCAAAACAACATGACAAAAATAAGATGTTCCTTCTTCATTAAAGTTCATGAAGACACCAAGTAGCCATTTGTCATTATGTGGGAATAGGAATAATGGAAAAGGTGTTTCTTCAAATCCCCAAGTGAGTTTTGCAAGGCTAGACATATCTTCTAATTCTATTGGCTGATACCTATCCAGAGTTCCATTACCAGGTCTCAAAGTCTTTGGAAGAGACTTGATTCGTACAATTGGAGAATATAGTTTACTTGCATCCGAGGTTGAATCAACAATTTCAGATTCTTCTTTTCCACCTTTTAATCCATAACAAAGATAATGTCCATTATGTTCCAAAGGGGTGTAGTAAACTATTGGTTTTTCTTTTAGAACATCCATTTGTACCGATAAAATTTTTTGTCCATTATGTTCATGTAAGAACGATACACGAGGTGCACGCTCAAGGGCACAAACAAGCCTAGAGAATTCGAGAGTTGAACTTAGTTGAATGTAACGAGGTAATTTGTCATTAGTTGTATTAGTTAATTTTTCCACAGAGTTTTTCTACAGAGTAACAAATTAAACTTATCCAAAAAGTTAGAGCCTAGATTCTTCTATCAATAACATCATTAATTGATGGACCAGTTCCAATAATTGTTACAGGCGTGTTTAATTCTCTTTCAATATTTTCAATGAATGATTTTGCGTCATTAGATAATTCATCAAAGGAGGTTTTGCCTGCACAGTCATTAAAAAGAACATCTAATTTTGTAATAGAGATTTGTGTTGCACCATTGAGCATAATTGCACGCCTAGCTAAATCAAAATCAAAATATGCTGCACGTCTCTGACGGCCAGTGACAGTTCCAAATTCAGACCATCCTTTCTTTTCTGCTTCTTCAAGTGAAAGTTCTTTGTCTAAGGGACCAGTTCCAACACGTGTAACATATGATTTGAAGACTACAATCACTTCATCAACTTTGGTTGGACCAATGCCAACATCAGCACAAATTCCAGAAGCAGTAACATCTTTTGATGTCACAAATGGATATGTCCCATGCCAGAGAGAGAGAAACGTTCCTTGAGTGCCTTCAATTAAGACATTTTCTTTTGCTTCAAGAGCAGAATTGATTTCCTGAGGAACATCAGTAATTAGAGACGATAAAGAACCAAAGTCTTTAGCCAATTTTAGAACACGCATAGCTCTATCAGCATTTGCAGGACCGGTACCAGAACCGGTACTTCCAATCTTTTCTTTTAGTTCACCTTTAGAATCTCGTTCCAAATGGGTTTTTTCAATGATTCCACAGTTTTTATCAATAAATGAACGACCTGATGTGTTAAAGTCTTCAATTTCTTTTTGAAGTACATCAGGATTAACCACTACACCTGGACCAATCATAACTTTAGCATTAGGATTAAGAAATCCACTAGGAAGCATTCTGACCTTGTAAACTTTATCACCATCTTTTATTGTGTGACCTGCATTTGGACCAGCACCTCCTCTAACAATTATTTTTGGATTGTCCTTGATTGACAAATAAGAAATAATTTTTCCTTTCCCCTCATCTCCAAAAAATCCCCCTACAACTACAGTAGATGTCATAATGTTGAGCCTTAATTTCGTTTATTTAAGCTAAAGTGTTCCAACATGATTTTATATTCAACAAAAAATCTTTTAGATTGATGGTTGGGGAAAATTTTGCTGGAAATATCATAGTTAATTTAGCAAACCTACCAGACTTTCTTAGAAATCCAATTTTGAAGAAAAGGATGATAGAATTTTTTTCACTTTCTGAATCTGAAAGAACTGAGATTATCAATAATGCTTTAGAAGCTGGTCCTACAATCCCATTTCCAAATTTTTCAAAATTGTTTAAAACATGGTTAAAAATTTTAACAACCCTCACAGAAGAGCAAAGAGAAGGATTATTTTCTGCATATATTTTAGAAGCAGCAAAAAATCCACAAAAATTGATTATTTTTAACTTGGATGGAATATTGGAAATATTTTTAACATTGGAAGAAAGTGAGAAAGAAATTCTTTCAAATACAGTTAAAAAAATAATTGATAATTTAGACGAAGAAGACAAAAGGAAGATTTTGATAGTTATACCAGATAACGCTAAAAAACACCTAAAATTTTAATTATTTTTTGGTTCGTCAGGCTTTCTATTATCCTCATTTGTGTAATCAATAATTTCCCCTTCTGGAGACATTACACCTACAAAGATTTTTTCATGTTTTTTCAGTAATTTTCTATGATCGGGCATTGACATATCAAGTTTCATTTCATTCATTACCATTATTTGGTATTCTTTCCATTCAGCCCAACATTTGTTACAAGTAGGGTATTTCTCAGCAACAACTCCAAGTTGTTCATTATCTGGAATAGAGTTCTTGCATTTGGTACATACACGACCCATAAGGAATAGCAGATATGAACTCCTTTTATCTTTTTTTGAATACAAAGTAATAATAATTATCAAGAACCTATTTCGTTATGAAGATTAAATGCCCAAAATGCAAAGAAGATGCTGAATTGGCAATGGATTTTTCATTGGTTAAATGTGGTTCTTGTGATTTAGAAATGAGTTATGGGGAATATGTAAAATTTGTTGCACATAATGAAACTAGATACTCAGATATTTTAGGAGATTATGCTGGCAGTACGGAAGGTCAAACTGCAGGATCATTAGACGAATGGGATTAACCAGATGGTTAAAAGATTCATCAGATTAAAATAATTAGTTTCGTAAGTTTCTAAACATCATTGGAGTTTTTGTTAGAAAGTATTCTTAACTTAATTGGATTTTTGGTAGGACTAGCCATTGGCATTATGGCGTTTATTGGGTTTAGGAACACAGGAAGTCCCACATTATTTCGATTAACAATTGCATTTTTTTCAATTTGTTTAGGATTTTTTGTGATTTGGATTGGGTACATGGCAGAAGATTTTGTGATCAAAGCGGGAAATATAGAGAGGTGGATTCAAACGTTAGGAATTATTATTCAGACAGTCGGTTACTTTTTCATTGCATTTTCACATAGCATTAAATCATTTTTTCCAAAATCACGATACTTTAGATCAGTTGGGGTTTTACCTCTATTCTTAGTTTCATCTGTTCAACTGGAGCATATTTTTAGATCTGTCTCATTCATTTTGTTAGCATACGGCGCAATTGAAACAATGTTATCCTACTTTCAAAATAAAAACAAGGGTGCAATTTCGGTATCTATTGGATTGGCATTGTTGGCATTAGGAGAATTTTTAGGATGGTATTCATTTGTGTTCCCAGAATCAATTCTATACTCTGCCTCTATGACAATCAAGATTGGGGGATTGATTGCGCTTTTCATTCCAGTAAGTAAAGTCCCATTAACTAAAATAAAATTTGATGAAGGATTAGAATAATTCAATTCAGGCTCGATTTTTTTAAAAATCATTGATTTGTCAAATTCTTTTGTGTTTTTAGTATATTGGAAAATATCTATGCCCTCTCATAGAAATTATAAGAATATTTCATAGAGAAAAATGGTAGAATATAGAACTCATATGAAAATCATTGGCGATATTCTAGCAACTACCAGAGATGATCTTCAGGATGAAGATGGAGCAACAGTTACTTATCTAATTCGCAAGGCAAATATTTCTCATTCAAGAATTTCTAGAATATTAAAAACTCTAGTTTCTCAAGGACTTTTAGAGCAAGTTGATTCGCAAGGTTCAAACAAATACAGAATTAGCCAAACAGGAAGAGAATTTCTTCAAGCATATTATACGTTTACAAGATTTGCAGATAATTTTGGACTAAGCATCTAATCTTTTTCGTCAAACTCATCTAGTTCATCATCAAAATCATCTTCAAAATCGGTATCGCCATAATCCGTGGAAGATTCTGACATGGCATACATTTGAGACATGCTGTTAAAAATCTATTCAAAAGTAAATGGTAATTAAACAAAAAAGAGTTTACAAGGTATTGAGAGTCAGTTGCGATAAGGAAGGTATTGAAAAGGCGTTCCAAATAATTATCAAAGGAGGTATTGTAGTATTTCCAACAGATACGGTGTACGGAATTGGTTGTGATCCATACAATATAGAATCAGTGAAAAAAATTTATGAAATAAAAACTAGAGATTATTCAAAACCATTACCAGTTTTAGTTTATTCAAAAGAGATTGCTGAAAAAATTGCCATTTTTGATGAAGTGACAAAAAAAATCGTAGAGAAGTTCTGGCCGGGACAATTAACTGTAGTTGTAAC
>JABDKK010000051.1 GCA_013002265.1 Candidatus Nitrosopumilus sp.
GCACTATATCTTGCATGCATTAGCACAGGAGAAGTAAAATCTCAAAAAGAAATATCCATTGCATCTGGAGTAACTGAAGTTACAATTAGAAACAGATGTGCAGGGTTAAGAAAAATGCTTAGCGACTGAAATGTCAGACCCAGAAGGGCAGACTGGCTAGATTTTAATCAAGAGTTTTTTAAAAATATTCCAGAAATTCCAGGAGCGCACATGACGAATCAGTCAATGAAAATATTTTTTATTGGCGGCTCAGAAAATATGAAAAAACAATTACAGAATTAGCAGACAATGAATGCGTTAAAGCATCTACAAGATTCAGGTACAGGCAAGAAAAAGATTTTGAAGAACCAGTAGAGAGTTAACTGTGGGTTTTAAAAAAAGGCATGAAGAAAATATGTATGGACGTATGAAGTAAAATATTATTTTTGTTTTGATAAAAATTCTAATCTATCCCAAGGAAAAACCACATAATCATTGTTAATGGTTTTTTTTGCATATGTCAGTTGCTTTGGGTATTTTTTTCCACTTCTAGCAAACAGTGTTGCAAATACAAAATTTGATGGATTGTCAACATTTGAAATAATTTTTTTGAATGTGTCTCCAGAATCAAAAATATCATCAACAAATAGAGTGTCAGAAGATATTTTCCTTTTATCAACCAATATTTTTTCTATTCCCAAATGATCTGCTAACAATCTTGCTGGGACTAACCCCCCTCTACTAACAGTCGTAATTGTAGAAAAAGAGCGCGGCATTTTTGAAACTTTTTCAGACAGTATTTTTATCAAAACTTCAATGTCATCCCAATTAACAAATTGCTCGGCAGGCATATTGGTTGACAATTATTCTTGGATTAAGTTGTTATGATCAAAATGTCTTCATCGGAGATTTTTTCAATGAAGAAATCAATTTGAGAATCTTAAAAGGCATCTTTCCAAAATCAATGTCTTTTTCACAAGATACCAGTAATGCATTGTCATCAGATAATGGAAAACTCATGATTATTACCTTCTCACGATAGGACATGGAAAAATGGACTTCGCCAAATTCATTATCAAATTCGTGTCTCATTCTTACACGCAAGGCTAGCTCCATGAACATCATTTCATCTTGCTTTTGGGCTTCAAGAGACAGTAGTCCCTCTTTCATACCCCCCGCTACTAGATGGCCACGGTTATTGATAAAACGGGCAGAGCGCATCTTGGGATCTAATTTATTGATTTTTTTGCAAATTGCTTCTAGCTTATCTACATCGTCCATTTGTCTAATTAAACAAGCGATCTATTTATTGCGAGCTGTGCTAATACAAATTTGTGCAGCCTAATTCGACTCCCAGCGTAAATGACTCAGAAAAAAAAGAAGATTCAGCAAGGAACATCACTGATTACTACAAGCATCTGTCACTTTTCTGGACTGACCTTATCCATTTAATGTCAAGCAAACCTCAGGCCTTATCCTCAGTTGGCCCAATGAGAGCATTTGCATCAAATTCAAAAAAAGTATCCACTGAGTTAATTGAGATAAATGAAAGTTTAATGGAGTTTAACAAGTACCTTACAGAGTATTATAAGCAGTTGGCAGATACTTGGGGAGTAGCTCAAAAAAAGGTAAATCTGAAATATCCAGAGATACCTCAAGACATAGAACAGATAGAGGCTTTCAAGAGAATATGGATTGATATTTTTGATAATGATTTTACAGAATTATTTGATTCTGAAAAATTTGGTGAAAACTATGGAAAACTGGTGTCAAAGGAGCTTGAACTTACCAAGCATTGGAATAACATTTCAAATGTCATTTTGCAGTCAGTTAATCTTCCCAGCAAAGAAGAAATAGATGAAGTTTACAAAGAAATGCATTCTCTAAAAAAACGAGTTGCAAAGCTTGAACTAGAATTGAAGAAAAAGGAAATCAAAAACAATGCAAAGTGAATCAAAGATAGATCCAAAAATCATAGAAGAGATTTTAAAATTCAGCAAGAATGTTATTGAGGCACCAAAAATGGTGGCAGCCCCAGATGAAATTACCTTAGAGGTAACACCC
>JABDKK010000062.1 GCA_013002265.1 Candidatus Nitrosopumilus sp.
TTAGAAAATTATTCAAATGATTATGATGTCAAGTGTAAACTAGATACTTGCAAAACCTACCCTGCAATAACAGATTCTGAAAGGGGAGAAATTGTATGTGGGGGTTGCGGTCTTATCCTAGTGCAAAACATGCCTGATTCATCATATCAAAACAATGGTTACAGTCAAGAAGACTTTATGAAACTGACAAGAACAGGACCTGCCACATCACTTACAATGTATGATAAGGGATTATCAACAGTAATTGGAAACAACAAAGATTCCACAGGAAAATCACTAACTAGTAAAACAAAATATGAATTCAATAGACTAAGAACGTGGGATCAGAGAAGCAAATCAAGAAAAACTGCTACTCTAAGCAAGGCCTTTACTTTACTTCATGCGATGAAAACAAAGTTAGGAGTTCCAGATAGTGTTGTAGAAAATGCCGCATACATCTATAGAAAAACAGTTAGTGCAAAATTAACCAGAGGCAGAACAATGGCTTCATTGGTATCTGCTTCGTTATATGCTGCATGCAGAGAAAACAACATTCCAAGAACATTAGATGACATTGCCAATGCCGGAAATATTGAAAGAGGGGTTCTATCTAGAGATCTAAGAACTATTATAAAAAAACTTGGATTAAGCCTTAATCAATATGATACGACTTCATTTATCTCAAAAATTTCAAACAATATGAATTTGGATGAAAAAATCAAAAGAGATGCATATGAGATTCTAATGAAATGTGAAAAAGAGCAGATTACTGCGGGAAAGCACCCAGTAGCACAGGCAGCAGCATCTTTGTATGTTGCATGTGTATTAAACGGCAAAAATATCAGCCAAAAGAAATTTGCAGTAGAATCTGGAGTAAGTGATGTTACTATTAGAAACAGGGCGGTCTTGATTAAAAAGACATTAAATATTCAAGACTAGATAATTTCAAAAAATTCTACAACTCAGTTGTAGGAGAAATAATTTTTTCAAATATCACATTCTTTAATTGATTTAGCAAATCCATTATTACACGAATTTGTTCCATAGTAATCTCCTTAAGGTTCTCAATTGTAGCTTTTAGTTCAACGATCTCTTCATTTAATCTTGATTTGTCATTTTTAAGACTTGAAATCTGTTTTTGCAGATCAGTATTTTGTTGTTGTAGTTTGTTATTTTCTTCAGTTAATCGCTTAATTTTTTCTGATTCTGTCTCACCAAGAAATGGATCAGGTACAGGTTCTGGTTCTGGTTTTTTAATGGGGTCAGGACCTGGGGAAGGTTCTGGAATTTGTGGGGGTTCAGGCTCTTGTTCTGTTTCAAAAGATGAGGAAAACTGAAAAGTTCCAATATAGATAACGGTCAGGAATAAACCAAAAAATAGATAATTTTGCATTTTATTTTCTCAAAAATACTAGAACAATTTTGTATATGAATATGATTACTAAATGCTTAGAATCAAAATATTACTTGTAGAAATCAGGTTCTTGATCCCTTTTTTGTTTTGGAAGATCTTCCATTACAGCTTGAACGATTTCGTTGTGGTTATATGTTAGATGTCTAAGAAATTTTGCAGATTCATCTGCTCTTTTCTTTTCATCAGCAAACAACATCTCTGGACTACTGAGTTCTGCCATCATAACATTACATTCCTTACATGGCTCAAAGTCCAGATAGAGTTTCATGATTTAACCTAAATTTTCTTAGTATTTAGACTATTTTATGTTGTAGGCAGAGATTCTTTTTTTATTGGCTTGACCTTATCTATAGAATCAATCAGATCCTTTTGAGTAATCTTAATAGATTTCACATTTTCAGTCTTTGAATTTACATATCTCTTTAATGCTTCAGTTGCTGCTCTGTTTGTAACTGCAGCAATTTCTGCTCCACTAAAACCATCTGTCAATTCAACTAGTTTTCCAATGTTAACATCGCTATCAAGTGGTTTCTTTTTGGTATGAATATCAAAGATGTGTTGTCTTCCCTCTGTGTCTGGATTTGGAACTTCAATAATTCTATCAAATCTTCCTGGTCTTAATAGTGCCTCATCAACAATATCTAATCGGTTCGTAGCACCAATTATCAATACATTGTTTAGTTCTTCTAATCCATCAATCTCAGTTAGAATTTGTGAAACTACATTTTCAGTAACATGAGAACCTGAATCTCCACTACCTCTTCTAGGTACAAGAGCATCAAGCTCATCTAGGAAAATAATACATGGTGCTGCTTGTCGAGCTTTTCTAAAGATCTCTCTAACTCCCTTTTCGGATTCACCAACCCATTTTGAAAGAAGTTCAGGACCTTTAATGCTGATAAAGTTAGATTCAGTCATTTTTGCAAGAGCTTTTGCAATTAAGGTTTTTCCAGTTCCAGGTGGGCCATGTAGTAAAATTCCTTTTGGAGTTTCTACATCAACATAATCATAGGCTTCTTTGTATTTCATTGGCCATTCAACTGCTTCACGTAATTCTTCTTTTAATTCATCAAGACCACCTACATCATCCCAACTAACATTTGGGATTTGTACTTGAACTTCTCTTAATGCACTTGGCCTTACTTCTTTTAATGCGTCTTTGAAATCATCACTTGAGATCTGAATTTTTTGTAGAATTTCTGAAGAAATTTTATCCTCATCAAGATCAATTTCTGGTAAAATTCTGCGTAGAGATCTCATTGCAGCTTCTTTTGATAATACTTCCAAATCCGCTCCAACAAAACCATGAGTTGTCTTTGAGATTTGTTTAAGATCTACCTTTTCATCAATTGGCATTCCACGTGTGTGAATAGAAAGAATATCAAATCTTCCTTCCTCATCAGGAATTCCAATCTCAATTTCTCTATCAAATCTTCCTGGTCTTCGTAGTGCAGGATCAATAGAGTCTGGTCTGTTAGTGGCTGCTATTACCACTACTTTACCACGGGACTTCATACCATCCATTAACGTCAATAATTGCGATACTATTCTCTTCTCTACTTCTCCAGATACTTCATCTCTTTTTGGAGCAATTGAGTCAATTTCATCAATGAAAATTATGCTGGGTGCATTTTCTTCGGCTTGTGTAAATATTTCTCTAATTCTCTCTTCGCTTTCTCCGTAATATTTTCCCATTATTTCTGGGCCACTCAACGAGGTAAAGTGAGCATTAGTTTCTCCAGCTACTGCTTTTGCAAGTAGCGTCTTTCCTGTGCCTGGAGGACCATAAAGGAGGACACCTTTTGGGGCCTCAACTCCAATTTTCTCAAATAATTCTGGATGCCTCATTGGAAGTTCAATCATCTCGCGAATCTTTTGGACTTCATTTTTTAGACCTCCAAGTTCGTCATATGTAATTCTAGGAACAGAGGCATCAATTGCTTTAGTCATTGATCCAAGTTTGAACTCAGTATTTTCTGTAACTATAACTGGTTTTGATGGCTTTGTACTTGTAATAAAAAATTGAACCCTTCCACCCATCTGAGTTTTAAGAGAAACTGAATCTCCAGTTGTAAATACATGGTTAAGATAATTATAGATCATGTAATCTTGTAATCCTTCTGCTGCAATCTTTTCTGTTGGAGATAAAACAATTTGTTCAGCATTAGCTGCTTCAACAGATTTTAATGAAATTTTATCATCAATTCCTGCTCCAATGTTTTGTCTTGTAATACCATCAATTTTGATAATTCCTGAACCATATTCTTCTGGATTTCCTGGCCAGAGTTTTACGTGTGTTTTTTTATTGTATGTTAATTCTAAGATTTGGCCGGTACTCCATTTTTGATCCTCAATAATTTTTGGATCAACTATTGCTCTTCCTCTTCCAACATGTTGTTGTGGAATTTCTGCTATTTTTAAAATAATATCACCCATATTTTTACCTCAAAAATTAAAGGAGGTTTAGTCGACCTCCACCGTTTTGCCTTTTGGTTTCTCTTCTTCAATTAATTTGAAGACTAGTTGTAGAACTCCATTTTTGTATGTGGCCTTTGCAGAGTTCTCATCAACTTTGTGTTTTAGAGGAACTTTGACGTGATATTTTTTGTCGTCGTGTTTTGCAGAAAGATCTGCAATTTTATCCTCAACAACAATTTTCACATCAGTTTTTTCTACTCCTGGCATCTCAGCTATGAGTTTTACAACTTTCTCTTTCTCATCTACAATTGTATCTACTACAGGTTGCCTTTCATCAGATGATGGAAGCAGTCCTGGTTTGACGTTTCCATATTCTTTTACAATTGGTTTTCCGTCAGGTCCTACAGTCATTGTATAACCATAGTAGTATGGTCCAGTTGTAGAACCATTTTTCCCAAATTCCTCAAAAATGTCATCTATATCAAAAAAAGAGTTTGACATTCTCTTGAAGATTCTATCAAATTCGCTATCAAAGAACATTGTCATATTCACCTATAGTGTGTAATGTACATGACATAATATAAAGTTTTATGTAATTTCCTTAATTTCTTACATAATCCTATTATAATTGACATATTATAATAATCTTAATGAGAATTTCAAGCATGTCTGTTCCTGAGGTGGTAAAGGAAA
This sequence comes from Candidatus Nitrosopumilus sp., assembly GCA_013002265.1. Lineage (GTDB taxonomy): Archaea > Thermoproteota > Nitrososphaeria > Nitrososphaerales > Nitrosopumilaceae > Nitrosopumilus. Next base: position 4,505 of record JABDKK010000062.1, read on the forward strand.
TCATTACCAGAAATAGATCAATTTATGATTGCATGAAGATGGATTTGATAAATTATACTGCTTTAGCTGTAAAAATACAACCTGAAATTGAAAGAATTCTTGGAAATCCTGTAAATCTCAATACAGTAGTAGTTGCAATAAAACGATATGCTGATTCATTTGAATCAAAAGAAGAGATTAGAGAAGAATCAATTCTAAAGAATGCTAGATTGGCATTAACAGATGGAATTATGGATATTAAATTTTCAGTGAAGGATTCTAACCAAATTGATCCTATAGAAATTTTAGATAAATTCTCAAAGATCACAAATAATTATGAATTTTTTAGAATGTCTGATTCATTCAGATTTCTTACTGAGGATATGGAGGATGTTAGGGAGATTTTTAGCAGTATGTCAAATAATGAGAATATGTTCAGTACAGGTCTTGCTAAAATAAGAATATCGATACCACAAACTCAAAATCAATCTGATGTGGTTTCTTATGTGGCAGAAGTATTGCATGCTAATGGAATTGAACTGGTAAATGCCTTTTTTAGTCAAGACAGCATAATAATTATTCTAAATGAAAAGGACTCTTCGAGAGCATATGATATATTGCATTCAGAGATTATGAGAAACCAAAAAATCTAGTGAATTTATTGAAAGTTATTCTTATAGCATATATTCTCCCTATTTGTGGGAAGGACACCATTGGCTAGATATAAGAAAAAAATTGTGATTTTAGGGGGCGGTTTTGCTGGAGTTGAATGTGCCAGACAATTAGAAGCTAGTTTTGGAAATGAACCTGAAATCGATTTAGTTATGGTTAGTGAAGACAATTTTTTGCTTTTTACTCCAATGCTTCCTCAGGTTGCATCTGGAATGATTGAAACTAGGCACATAGTACTACCAATTAGAACAGTTTGCAAGAAAACAAAATTCTATGAAGGAAGAGTTAAGAATATTGATCCGTATGGGAAGCTAGTTACTTTATGGGGAACTGGAGACAAACGAAGTATTTCAATCCATTATGATTATTTAGTTGTAGCACTTGGAAGTGAAACCAATTTTTTCGGTATGGCAGATGTTGAAAAACATGCCTACACTATGAAGACTCTCAATGATGCAGTAATGTTAAGAAATAGAATTATTGATATGCTTGAGCAGGCAGAAAATGAAACAGATCCTATTCTTAGGGATAGTTTTTTGAATTTCGTTGTAGTAGGCGGAGGTTTTGCTGGAATTGAAACTGCTGGTGAATTAATGGATCTTCTTTTAGATGCTAGAAAACATTACCCTACAATTCTAAAAGAAGATCTCAGGGTTATTGTATTAGAAGCATTACCAATGATTTTGCCCGGATTCAATAAAAAATTAGCTGATTTTGCAAAAGAAAAGTTGGTAGAAAGAGGAATTGAAATTAGACTCAAAACTGCTGTTACCAGTTTTGATGGAAATGAAGTAACCACAAAGTCATTGGATGAAAGTCTAAAAGATGCAACTGATGATTCTAAGATTGATGCGATAAGAACAAAGACTTTGATTTGGACAGCTGGTGTTACTCCAGTAAACACAATTAAAAGATCGATGTTCAAAACTGACAAAGGGAAAATCATAATTAATGATTATCTTGAAGTCCCGGAGTTTTCAGGAGTTTTTGCAATTGGTGACTGTGCATTATTCTTAGATCCTGAAACACAAAGACCATTTGCTCCTACTGCACAAATTGCAGAAGCTCAAGCAAAAACTGCAGCTAAAAATTTGAAGGCATTAATAACAAATTCTGAAAAAGAGAAATTTGTCTATCATTCTAAAGGGCAGATGGCAATAATAGGCAAAAGATCAGGTATTGCCACGTTTTTGGGAATGAATATCTCTGGTTTTTGGGCATGGTTGATTTGGAGAAATGTCTATCTTTCAAAAATTACTACTTTTGATAAAAAGACAAGGGTTTTTCTTGACTGGATTATTGATTTGTTTTTTGATAGAGATATTTCTAGATTAAAAATTATGAAGCGTGAAACTGAGAAGGAATACAAAGAACTAGATGAAGTTGACGATGTTTGGTAAACAATATTAACATAAAACAATTAGCAATTGTTCTGTAAAAATTATTTTCTAATTTTATGGATAATGATTGCAGGAGCCACAAAATACATTCCCACATTCATTAAGATAATTCCTACTCCATATGATATCATTTCATGTTCAGAATTAATGTCTGCATAATTCAAAATTGAAAGTGTTGATAGCATCGGAGTAATTGAGATTTTTACAATTTCTTTGAATACGGGGTTTTCCCTTTCATAGTCTGCTATTGTTGGTGAAAATAGGTAATAGAATTGATTAAATCCTGACATGAATGATACTCCAGATTGAGTTGACAGGATGGTATTGTCTCGTAGTTCCCTTAATTGTTGGACTTGAGGAGCTAATTCAGAACCAAATGTTGCAGTAGCAATTAAACATCCACCTCCTTCTTCCTGTGATGCTTCAAGATTGGTGGATTCATCAGATAGTATTTCAAATGATTCTATGGTTTCATCAAATCTTGCAAGTTGTGAATCAAATTCATTTACTCCATTGCTATATGCTAATGTGTAAAACTTTTCATTACCATAAACCATTATTTCTTTAAATTTAACATTAAAGGATTCATCACCTGCTGAAAAAATTCCTATAGCATCAATTGAATAAGCTTCATTTCCATCAATAGTAATTCTTCCTTGTGAGATAATATTCAGTTGACCTGATTCAATAACTGGTTTGATTGTTTTTTGTTTTTCAGCAATTAAATCATCAAATGTTCTTTGATTAGTATCTTGAACGGTTAGTGAGATTACAGGATTAATTTCTCCCATCTTTGGTCCAACAGCAACTACGTCAGGAGAATTTTCTTGAGTTTTATCAGGCTCTTGCAATAGCCATCCTTCAGGAATACTAAATGAGATTTCATGTTGAGTACTTTCATATTTTTGGTTTCCAGCAGATGGAGTTGGTTCAGAATCAGCACGCTCAGGTTCAGATAATTCTAAAACATTTGATATCTCAGAGAGATTCATAATTGAGATTTTTTTGATTCTTACTTTTTCAATATCTGTTGGTGCATCTCTATCAGTAGTTTCAACTGACGCAATTTTGTCCAGTGTTTCAAAACTTTCTTGAGTTATTATCCTACCAAAAACAGTGTATTGTCCATCTAGGAAATTAGAATTTTGATGAACAATGAAAAATTGTGAACCAGCGCTGTTAGGATCAGCTGCTCTTGCCATTGAAACAATACCTCTGTTGTGTTTAATAGAATTAAATTCTGCATCAACATTTCCAGAAGGACCTCCAATTCCCCAAGTATTTGGATCTCCACTTATTGTATTTGGATCTCCACCTTGAATCATAAAGTTTGGAATAATTCTATGAAAAAGAGTTCCATCATAAAATCCAGATTCTGTTAAACTGATAAAATTTTCAACGTGTTTGGGTGCATCTTCTGGAAAGAATTCTATTACAATTGTTCCAAGATTTGTTTCCAAAACTGCTACTTTGTCATCACTTTGTGCAAATGCCTGATATCCTAAACTAGTAAAAATTATTGAAAATATCACAAGTAATAATATAATCTTCAATATTTTTTTCCAAATCTGCTTACATAAAAGCTAATTGTATTAGTTTTTAACAAAGCCTAGTAAATCACCGATATGGATCCTGATGAAAAGATTCAGGCACATTTAGTTTCAGTATGGAGAGAGTCTAAAAAATTCTTTTCAATTGGTGGAAAAGAAGGAATGTTAGTTTTAACTGATAAACATTTGATGTTTATTCACAAAACAGAAGCCAAGATAAATTGGTGGAAAGCAATAACTCAAAGGCAAGTTGTTAATTTCATCAAATCAAAAAATACTATGATTAGACATGATGGATATGATGAAGAAGAGTTGATGAATGATATTGAAGATAAAAGAAATGTGGAATTACCATTTGATGAAATATCCAATATTGATTTTCAAGAAAAAGATTGGGGAACCAGTCTCCTTTTAGAATATGAAAAGGATGGAAAACAAGAGAAATTTCAATATTCAATTGCTCAAGATTGGGTAAAATATCCTGCAAAAGAGCCTACAAAATACATGAAAGTGGATTGGAAACCATTTGTGCAATATATTAAAGACAGACAAAAATTTACAAAGTAAAATTGGGAAAAATTTATGCAGTAGGTGTTGGTCCAGGTTCACCAAAATATGTAACTGAAATAGTAAAAGAAGTCATTCAGAATTGTGATATTGTAATTGGATACAAGTATACTCTAAAAACTATTGAGCACCTAATTAGAGGTAAAGAAGTTTTTGAAATTACAATGAATGATCAAGAAGAATCATATCAAAAAAATTTACCTAAATTAGGAGATAAGAAATTAGTAATTCCATTTACAGGAGATGTAAATTTTTCAGAATCAGAAGTCGTAGATAGATTAATAGAAATTTTTGGTGAAGTTGAGATTATTCCAGGTATAAGTTCTATTCAAGTTGCAGCTTCAAAAGCACAAGTTCCCTTGGATAAATCTAAAGTCATTACAATGCATGTGACTACACCAATTGAAGATAAAAAATTAGAATTGCAAAAAGCACTAATTGACGGATTTAGTGTAGTGTTAGTACCAAGACCATGGCCAAAACAACCTGACAAACATTTTATGCCATCTGAAATAGCCAAGTATCTACGAAATCATAATTTTGATACCGAAAAAATCAAGGTTCATGTTTTTGAAGCAATTACTACTGAAAATGAAACACGTTTTGTGGGAACCGTGAAAGATTTAGAGGATAAAGAATTTTCAGATTTGTCTGTAATGGTATTCAATCAAACTAGTCTGGATTCATATATGAATTATAGATGGCAGTGGGAAAATTAATTTCCTAAATTATTGCCTTTTCCTAGAATTAGACTATCAGTATTTGGAAATACGTAAGCAACAATTTTCATCCAATTATAGTCAGGATCATACAGTCTATAGAAACCTGCATCACTAAAGGTAATGCTGACTGATTTTCCTGGTTCTATCACATCGGTAGAAATTCTTCCATCTGGAGTAAATGGATTGTGGCGATCATTATAGTTTTCAGCTCCACTAATTATTTTATGAGAAACTGTATCATCATTAATTATTTTTATTGTAGCACCAGGTTGGACTGAAATCCTGTCATGAGAAAAATATCCCAGTCTAAGAGGTGAAGAAATATTTTGTGAGGAAGATGTTTGAGCTGAACCAATTCCAATATAACTATCTGAAGTCCCTTTTGATGCTGCTCCTTTAAGAATATGAATACTTAGATCTGAAGAAACTTCAGATGATGTCGGAGTGGATGTTATTTTAATCAAAGAGGATACTTTTGCAGTGTAAATAATTTTGTAAGATTCGTCGGGAGTTGTTATTCTGCCTGAAAATCCATAAACTGTTCCATCTTTGCTTTCCTCAACTAATCTTCCAAAGAAACTAATTGCAGTATCAAATCCATTTTGACTTTCAACTTTTCCATTTAGTCTAATATATTGTCCTTCTCGTAGGAATTTACCTTCTAATTCTGAAATTAATAATTCGTCGTCATCTAATGTGATAAAACCATCTTCTGTTACAAAGTTAATTGTGCTTCCTTTTTGATTTTGAGAAGAAATCCCAAGATCAATTTCTGAAATTTTGATAAAATTCTCAGTAACTGCAAATCCAGAACCTTCTAGAAGAAATGCATTATTTGGTAAGATCTCTGCAAATGATTCATTGATAAAATAACCTGAAGAAATAAGTAAAACTGCTAAAATTGTAACTGCTGCATACACTACATTACTGTCTTTTAATTTGGTTTATAATTTACTACTAAATTTTTTTAGACTGATTAGGCAAATACGCTGGAATTTAAAAATTAGAGTTCAGGCATTAAAAGCCCTTCATCCTGAGCTAATTCAATCATGTAAAATTCAAGATATCCACCTACTAAAAGCAGTGCAATAACAATTCCAATTTCAAAAATTGTGGGTTTGATAAAAGGTCTAAGTTCTATTTTTTTGCTAATTGCTCTAATCAAAATAAAACTTCTAGATATTCCCAAAGAATATGCAGTAAGTTCCATCAATCCAAATGGAGACAGAAAAAGGATTGATAGTGGAGGGATATTAGCCAACATTGGTGCAGTTGTTACAATAGAAGCAAAAGCATATCCAGTTGACCATGCAGAGAAAAGACCCCAGGCAACACCAAATCCTGGAATAAACATCGGTAATGCAATTGTAGTGTTATGTGTAAAAATTCCAAATCCATCAATATCTAAAACTAATTCCTCAAATTCTTTCATGAAGGCAGCTGCCTCTTCCTCACTTACTGATGAAAATGAGCCGATTTGATAAGCAGCTGCAAAAATTCCTACAAAAATAAAAAATACAATAATCCTGTTTTTATTCACATATCCTTTATTTTTGATCAATATTTGAGGGTTAGTAGTTAAGCGCAGATTTAATTAAATGCTATAATATTTTTGGATATGAAAAAAGAGCTTACATTTGCATTAAATTATGCCTTAAACAAAGGGTTTCAAATTCATCCAAGCGCTTTTAAAATTTTAGAAAATGTTGATGTTAAGAAATTAGAGAGAATCATTAGAGAAATAGTAAAAGAAAAGACGAGGCAGAAATTATTTCAGATTAATCAGGATGATTTAGAGACTTATCTTGGTATAAAAGATGATCCTACAATTCAAAATGAGGTTAAGGTGTTATCTGATCCGAGTGATAAGATTACATCAGGTGAGGGGGTTAAAGGATACAATGCCCTTTTTTCTAGTCGATTTAACAAATTAAAAAGAATAGTTTCTGACAGGCCAGAATCAAGAATGCTCAAATCTATAGCATCAGTCAAAACGGCAAAGTCTGAAGATGATATGTATGTATGTGGTCTTGTTTCATTGAGGAGTTCTGAGAGAAACATAACAAAACTAATTCTTGAAGATCCATCTGGCTCATTTGAGGGAATAGTTTTTGATGAAGAACTGCAAAAGACGGCTGGAACTTTGTTATTAGACCAATTTGTAATGGCCAGAGTAAGTTTGGGGAAAAATTCTGGTTTGATTATAAAGGACCTAATTTTGCCAGACATTCCAGATTTAGCTAAGACAAAATCAGAAACTGAGGCTTATGCTGTATTTTTGTCAGATCTTCATATTGGAAGTAAGTACTTTATGGAGAAGGAATTCTCTGAGTTTGTTTCATGGTTATCAAGTCCAGATCCCATAGCAAGAAAGGTTCGTTTTGTACTAATTGGTGGTGATGTGGTTGATGGGGTTGGCATATATCCTAACCAGAATAAAGAATTGACCTGCCAAACTATTGAAGAGCAATTACTCAAGGTAGAAAATTTGATTGGTAGTATTCCTAAAAATGTAAAGATCATTATTATGCCAGGAAATCATGATCCAGGACGAAGAGCCCTCCCACAACCTGCTATTCCAAAAAAATACAACTCTAGTTTGTGGGAAAGAGAAAATGTCATTATGGTAGGCAACCCCGCGGTTGTCTCATTAAATGGTGTTAAAGTGATGATGTTTCATGGTCAAAGTATTGACGATATTGTAAAAACTACACCGGGCCTAAGTTATGATAAACCAACCAATGTAATGAAACACTTGCTTAGGGCAAGACACTTGAGTCCTATTTATGGTAGCCAAACGCCCATAGCTCCTGAAATGGAGGATCTTTTAGTAATAGAGGATGTTCCAGATATCTTTCATGTAGGTCACGTTCATAGAGCCGAATTGGATATGTATAAGGGAATATTATTGGTTAATTCTGGTTCATGGCAAAAACAAACTCCTTTCCAAGCAAGTGTTGGTATGACTCCAAATCCAGGTATTGCAATTCTAGTAAATTTGAAAAATTTTAAAGTATTTCATGAAAATTATAATTCAAATCTAAACAATATCTTGCAAAGTTAAATCATCTTTGAATGTTTTTTTAATCATTTCTGTGGATATGGTAAGTTTGTATTTTTTAGTTCTACCATGAATTCCTTGGTGAATCAATCTTCCTGAAATTATTCCAGAAAGCTCAATTTCACTTAGCATTTGTGTAATCCTTCTTTGTGTTAATTCGTCACGGCCTACTGATTTACAGAGACTTTTGTATAATGAGTATATTTCACCAGTTGAAGAACCATTGGCCTTCATAATAGCCAAAATTATGAGTTTTTCATGAAGAGGATAGGATTTGAGGGATGTTTCTTCTTTATTTTCTTCAATTTTTAGGGATGCTTCTCTAACATGATCTATTGTTACTTTTTCTGATTGTTGTCTCTCAGCAATTTCTCCAGCTACCCTAATCAGATCAATAGCCCTTCTTGCATCACCATGTTCACCTCCAGCGAGGGCAGCGCATAGGTTTAGTGCAGGATCCTCTACAGAATCTTCAACAAAGGCTTCTGTAATTCTTTCTTCAAGAATTTTTTTAATTTGCTCGACATTATAGTTCGTAAAAACAACTTCTTCCTCTCCTAGGCTGCTAATTACCCTTGGATCTAATTTCTCTTTGAATGTAAGATCATTTGATATTCCTACTAGTGTAAGTGAGCCTGTTTTGAGCCTCTCATTTGCCCGAGTTAGTTGATATAGAATGTCTTTTCCTGTTTTTGAGACTAATTGGGCTAGATAATCAATTTCATCTATGACAAATATTGCATTAAGATTTTTTTCATCGATTTTATTGAGAATCCTTTTGAATACTTCACTAATAGCAAGTCCTGTGGATGGTAGTTCTTTTTCATCTAATTCTAATTGTCTACCAAGGCTGACTAACAAACCATAAAGTGTTGTCTCTTCTTTAGAGTTGGTATAGATTAATTTTATTGGAAAATTTGACTTTTTTACTCTTTCTTGAATTTTTGATAATACCTTCTTAACAACTAAGGTTTTTCCAGTACCTGGTTTTCCATATACAAGGAGATTTGAAGGTCTTGATTGTTTTAGAATAGGTAATAATGATTGAGTAACCTGTTCTTGTTCTGTGTTTCTGTGTTGGATTGTGTTTGGAATGTAGGTAAAATGTAGGATGTCTCTGTTTTTAATAATTGATTTTCCAGTTTCAGCTGCATCAAGCAATCTATCAATAGGATCAGACATACTCACACACCTTTGTTTCCTCTCAAACTTATCATACACATATCTAAATTAAGAGAGTATAGAATAGAATAGTTACTCTAGTTTAGTTTGTAATTAATTATTTTTAGTTAGTTTTAGATTTTCTTTTAAAAAAAATAATTGAAAAAAATAGAGTGGAAATATTGGTGTGTGGGTTAATTCGTAAATTTTGTAAGGTTAACAGAGCTGTTAAGTTTGAGTTAAGAAATACTTCAAAAAGCCTAATTTTACCCCTTTATTTCCACTCCAGGCGTTAAGATTGACGTTAACATTGTTAATACTAAATTCCTAACCCCTTTATTTCCACTCCAGGCATGAAATTCTTCTATTTTTAAAATAAATTTACTACCTTAACGTTAATAACAAAAATCAGGCTAGGCGTAGGCTAGGCAGTCAATGTTAACAAACCACTTAGTTAACAAATATTTTTGGATCAATTGAACTGTTAACATCTGATCCTTTAGATCTCAAAGATGGTTAAAAAAAGGATTAGAATAGATATGGAAGACTCTGATGGGGCTCGATATGATATTAAATTAGAAGGAAATGTGACTAGGGATAAAGTCTTAAAAATTTTTGAAATGATGGATTTGATGAATATTGAAGAGGAACAAGAAACGACGAATATGGATTCTATAGGTTCAAAAATTTGGTATATTATAGACAAATTTTTCCCAATGGGTAAGTTTACCTCTAGTAACATCCTAGAGAAATATGAAGATGAATTTAATGAGCCTGTCAAACTTAGTATAATATCCACATATTTGTCCAGATTTTCCTCAAAAGGTAGGGTAAATAGAACTAGAACTGGTAGAGAATGGACGTATCAAACCATTAAAATTCCACAAAAACAACAATAACTTCTTTAAGAAATTATGACTTTTCTCACAATCAGTCTATCCTTCCCAAGAATCATCTTAACATATTCCCCTTTTTGAATATCCATAAATTTTCTAAACTGTTTGGGGATTGATATTGTGCCTGCTGAGGTGATTTTTACAAGTACTTCATTTTCTTGTACAGACATAATGTAATAATAAATTAATAATATATATATTTTATTAAAATATATAATTTATAATTAATTATTAAATCAACATAATTTACGGGTTTTTCACCCAAAAAAAAAAAATCAATTTTTATTATATTGGAAAAAAATCAAACAACAGTGGGATTTATCTCAAAACCACCAATTTTTGATCTGCCTTTCTCTGTAATTGAATAAGTATATGGTTTAGTTTCTGTATTTCTTTCCACATAACCATCATCAAATAATTTTTTCATTAATCTAGATGTGTGTTCTCTACTCTTCTTTAATGTGATTTGTATATCACGTGATGTCATAGGTTTGTTTGTGATTTGATGCAACACAAAATCAATTGGATTTGAATAATCTGGATTGGATACTTTGGGCGTAGAAACATCTTTTTCAGGCACAACTTTTTTTAGTGGTTCCTGGACAACCTTTTTCTCTTTTTCATTAATATTGGTAATTTGTTCTAAAATTTGTTTTAATTCTGTATTTGTTGTCTCTGTTTTTTGTTCAATCCCCTGTATTTCCAAGGCATCTAGGCGTATTTTCATATCAATTAACTGTCTTTCATAATATTCAAGTCGTTCAGATTGTGATATGTCTCCCATTTCAGACTTGGTTTTGATAAAAGGACGAACCTTAAAGTAAAAATATAATCCTCCCAATCCTACAAAAAATGCTAAAATCACACCTAAAATCACCTCAGGATCGGGAATCTCAACTAACATCACAACATTTACGCCTGAATCGTGATTTATCGTGATTGAACAACAATTATTCACACTTTAGATTAACAATCTCACACATATCATCACAATCATCTAATTTGATAACCAACTTGAATCATCACAAACATCACATACTGCATGCCTGACGAATGAGCCTATCTATCACACTTATGACCTCATCTTCTCTTTCTGGAAATATATCACTCTCATTTATCACACTAATCTGGTCTGAGAGTTTAGTAATCACATCAATATCATCAGGCAAAAGTATGCCTAAACCACGAAAAAGAATGATTGAGTAAAATAACCCAATTAATTTCTCTCTTGATTGGCCAACTTGCCTGTAATAAGCCCCTTTGCTAATAGTAAATTTAGATTCTAGAAGATTCTTCTGATTTAAAATAATTTCAATTTGTCGTTCAGTAAATAGTGATTTTTTGATAATTTTCTTAATAATATTGTTAAAATTAGATACTTCAAGTTCTTCCATAGCTATACAATTCTGTATACCAGTATTCCAATTAAACTTTAAAGAGTTATTTACAAACCCAAACTATGGCTGGAAATAAAGTTGAAACATTCCTAAAATCGGAATTAAAGAAGAAAAAGGCATTATTATTCGTGTTAATTGACTCTGAAGAATCTAACTTAGAGGCATCAAGCAAACTTGCTGCAGATGTTGAAAAAATTGGTGCGTCTGCAATCCTTGTGGGAGGCTCATCTGCCACGGATCAAATTGAAATGTCCAAAGTTGTTAAAGGGATAAAAAAAAGCATTAAAATTCCCATAATCCTCTTCCCTGGAAATGTTACTGGAGTAGTTCCAGACGCTGATGCGATTTTGTTTAGTTCGTTGATGAATTCGGAGAATCCATATTTTATCACACAAGCCCAAGCATTGGGTGCTCCAAGCGTTCTAAAATTTGGTTTAGAACCACTTCCTACTGCGTATTTGGTAATAGGAGATGGAACATCTGCCTGGTTTGTAGGCTCAGCTAGAGGAATTCCCTTTGAAAAACCCAAAATTGCAGCCGCATATTCACTAGCTGCTCAATTCTTAGGAATGAGGTTTGTATATTTGGAAGCAGGCTCTGGTGCAAAAACCAATGTTACGCCTGAAATGGTTAAGACAGTCAGGCATGTGTTTAATGGCTTCATAATTGTTGGTGGTGGTATTAGGGATGTTAAAACCGCTCAAAGTTTGGTAAAAGCAGGAGCTGATGCTTTAGTAATTGGAACATTCCTTGAAAAAGGAGGAAGTATCAAAAAACTCCAAGAAATAGCAAAAGCAATTCAAAGAAGCAAGTAATAGAACTGTATTATGCCTGATAATGATGCAATTTCTCGTATTAGTGACATCAAAATGCCTGAATATTATCAAGATTATTACTCAAAATTATCCATTGAAACATATTCTATTTTTGAACATGCGGCAAATGCAAAATCTAGCCTTGTAGACTCTTCTGGAATTATTGAGCCTAAAATTGCATTTGATCTTGCAGACAGAGTAGCAAAAATGCACGAAATTGATATTGCTGAACCCCTTAGAGAATTACTAAAAATAAATGGAAAAGAACTATCAGCTTTAATTCTTTCAAAAGAAATTGCTTTAGGAAAATATACACTACCAAATTCTACTTTAGAAGAAAAATTAGATTTGGCAGTTCGTGTTGGACTAGCAATTGTAACTGAGGGAGTTACAATTGCACCACTACAAGGAATTAGTGAGGTAAAGATTAAGAAAAATAAAGATGGAACAGAATATCTTTCTGTTTCAATTGCGGGCCCAATGCGTTCGGCAGGTGGTACTGAATCTGCAGTTACTATGTTAATTGCTGATCATGTAAGAAAATCAGCAGGTCTTTCAAAATTCCAAGCAAACTCATTTGATGATGAAACAGGTAGATTTGTAGAGGAATTGAGAATTTATGAAAGAGAAGCAAGTAGTTTTCAATTTCATATTTTAGATGAGGACATTGAACATGTAATTTCTAATCTACCTGTTGAATTAGATGGTGTTGATACAGATCCATACGAAGTTGTGAATCATAAATCAATGGTTAGAATCAAAACAGATAGAGTTAGAGGTGGGGCATTAAGAGTATTAAATGATGGATTGATTGGAAGATCAAAAAAACTTCTAAAGAGAATTGAACTATACAATCTTGATGGATGGGAATGGCTCAACGACCTTAAAGGGGCCATTCAAACTGGTGACAATCAAGAGGATGCAGCAGCTAAAAGAATGCGTGAAGTGATTACAGGCAGATCAGTATTATCAATGCCTAACAAATTAGGTGGATTTAGACTTAGATATGGACGATCTTGTAATACTGGATTTGCCTCAGTTGGGATTCATCCAGTAATAGCAGAGATTTTAGATCATACAATAGCAGTAGGTACTCAAGTAAAAATTGACATTCCAGGGAAGGGTGCAACTGTGGCATTTGTGGATTCAATTGATACTCCAACTGTTCGTCTGAAAAATGGTGATGTTATAAAAATTAGAGATGTTCAGCACGGAATAGAAATTAAAAATGAGATTGAAAAAATTCTACATCTTGGTGATATTTTAATCTCATTTGGAGATTTTCTTGAAAACAACGCTCAACTAGTTCCTTCAGGATATGTGGAGGAATTTTGGATAGAAGAATTAAAACAAAAAATCCAAAAATACGAACTAAATGATCAGAATCTTATTCAATTTTTAACAAAAATTCCTACTATAGACGAAGCCATCAAACTATCATTAGATTTTCAAATTCCACTTCATCCCCACTACTTGTATTTCTGGGATAAAATTTCATCTGAAGAACTCTCAAAGCTTTTAGAACCTAACAAAGTAACTGACGAAACAATCGAGTATTCAATTAATAAAAAAAAAATACTTGAAAGATTGGGAGTCCCTCATAAAATTAACAATGAATCCTTAATACTTGAAAAACAAGAAGCAAAAATTTTCTTTAATCTATTATTTAGAGAAAAACCAACAATTACTGAGCAATCTGTACTAAAAATATTAACATCCTCATCTGGAATCCCAATCAAAAACAAATTTTCAACTTCGATTGGTGTCAGAATTGGAAGACCAGAAAAAGCAGCTGCAAGACAAATGAAACCTCCAACACATGTATTGTTTCCTGTAAGTGATAAGGGAGGACCTACAAGAGATCTTCTAAAAGCATCAAGGAATGAACACTTTTTTTCAAATATTTTTAATCGACATTGTAATCAATGTGACGAACCTTCTATTGGAATAAAATGTTCAAAATGTGGTACTAAGACAACAATAACCTACAGATGCCCAAATTGTAGAGACACACTTAGCGAACCATACTGTGAAAAATGTAAAAGAAAAGCACAATCTCACTCACATAAAGAATTTCCATTAAAATCAAAACTACTCTCAGCTCAAGAAAAGATTGGATTACGCGCACAAGAACCCTTCAAAGGAGTAAAGGAACTAATCAATCAAGATAGAATCGCTGAACCCCTAGAAAAGGGATTAGTACGTCAAAACTTTGGATTGACAGTTTTCAAAGACGGAACAGTAAGATTTGATGCAACAAATTCTCCGCTAACCCAATTCAAACCATCTTGGATTGGTACATCAATAGAGAAACTCAAGATGCTTGGTTACTCTAATGACATTGATGGAAAACCTCTTGAAAATCCAAATCAAATTTTAGAACTTAGAATGCAAGATGTGATTATTCCTTATGAGAGTGGAAAATACCTGGTTTCTACATGTAAATATATTGATACTATTTTGGAAAAATTCTATGGCAGTTCTATATTTTACAATGTAAAGAATATTGAAGAATTAATTGGACATCTAATAATTGGTTTGGCCCCACATACATCAGTTGGAATTGTAGGACGAATTATTGGTTTTACAGAAACTCATGTTTGTTTTGCAACTCCAAACTGGCATTCAGCAAAAAGAAGAGATGCAGATGGTGATGCAGATTCTATTATGCTATTAATGGATAGTCTTCTAAACTTTTCAAGACAATTTCTTTCTGATAGAATTGGTGGTCTAATGGATGCTCCATTACTTGTACAACCTCTTGTATTACCACATGAATCTCAACCACAAGCACATAATCTTGAAGTTACAAAATCATTACCTTTGGAATTCTTTGAATCTACTCTACAACAGGTAAAAGCTTCTGATGTTTCATCCGTAGAAATCATAAAGTCTCGTCTTGAAACTGAAAGACAATTCTATGACTACTTCTCTACTCATTCAACATCTTCTTTAACTACTTCAAAATCACGTAGTGCATACTCTACACTTGGTTCCATGCTTGACAAATTTGATATGCAAATTAAGAATGCTGAATTAATTGACGCAGTTAACACTTCAGAAATTGTTTCCAATGTGATATCAACACATCTTGTACCAGACATAATGGGAAATCTTAGGGCATATGCAAGACAAAATTTTAGATGTACCGGATGTGGAAAATCTTATCGTAGAATGCCTTTAATTCAAACATGTGTTTGTGGACACAAACTAATTCCTACAATTACAAGGGGCTCTGTAGAAAAATATCTAAAACTTGCCAAAAGACTTGTTGAGAAATACGATGTCAGTGAATATCAAAGAGGGCGAATTCATGCTCTATCAGATGAAATTGAATTAGTGTTTGGCAAAAGCCAAGGAGATCAATCTCTACTGACAGATTATGCCTAAATCTATCTTAATTTTACGTAGTCGTAAGCACCTAATTTGTTATCAAAACAGAATTTAACTTTCTGATAGTCCTTTCTTAGGGACTTTACTTTTCTAAGAATCTTTTTTGGCTCTTTTTTATCAATTACAACTTCTTTGATGAAAGTAGCAATTTCTTGCATTTCATTCTTTTTCATTCCTAGACGTGTAATCTCTGAAACACCTAATCTTATTCCACTTGGATGGAAATAATTTCTTCCAGCTTTAATATCTCCAGGAATTAGTTGTCTGTTGACTATGATGTTGGCTTTTTCTAAATCAGCTTCAACTTTTCCACCATCTGAATAATCTAAAACATTAACAGCAATCTGATGAGATTGTGTAAATCCTCTGTTTTCACCTAAAACTTTGAAACCTAAATCACTCAAAGCTTCGGCAAATAACTTTGCATTTTTTATAACTTGAGTAGCATATTCTTTTCCAAACTCTAATGCTTCAGCAAATGCAACTGCTTTTCCAGCCATGTTGTTAATATGATGACTACTTGTAAGGCCAGGAAAAGTTGCTTTCTTAATTACTTCCTCGTGCTCTTTTGATCCTAATACAAGCCCACCTTGTGGTCCAAACAAAGTTTTGTGAGTACTCATGGTCATAGTATCTGCTCCTTCTCGAAGTGGATCTTGGAATTTACCTCCAGCAATTAATCCTGCAACATGTGCTGCATCATAATTGATGTGCATATCGTAACTTTTTAGAAATTCTGCTAGCTCTTTAACAGGATGAGGAAATAGAAATAATGAACCACCAAACATAGCCATTTTTGGAAGTCGATTGTTTTGTTTTAGTTCTTTGACTTTTTGTTTTGTTTTATCAACATCAATGGTCATCTCTTCAGCGTCAAATGGATAGAATTCAATTTCTAAACCATGAACCAATCCAGCAGTTCCGTAATGTTCCTTTTTTCCATGTGAAATATGCCCACCGGCAGGAATTGATGGAGCTAACATAATGTCTCCTGGATTTGTAAATGCTGAATAAACTGCTAGATTTGCTACAACGCCTGAAATTGGTCTAACATCTGCAAATTTTGCCTTGTATAATTTTTGAGCTAATTTCATACACTCAAATTCTACATCATCAATGTAGATGCATCCAGCGTAAACTCTCTCACCAGGCCATCCTTCAGCATATCTGTTACCAAAATCGGAAATTATTGCCTCCCTTACTGCTGGACTAGGAATGTTTTCACTGGCAATTAATGGAATGGAATTCTCAAACCATTTATGATGCTCTTTTAATTTACTGAAAATTGTATCATAAGATTTCTTATTAGCAGATTTGGCCATATTTTGCAACCCCATTTTCCCAATTTAAAAACACCGATGCAACTTTGATTCTTCCTTATTGGATCTGGAAGGTATAAAAGGGGAATCGAGAGTTTTTGCACTTATGGGTATGCAAGCAACATCCAAAGGAACTATGCCAGTTGTTTTACTAAAAGAGGGCGGTTCTGAAACTAAAGGAAAAGATGCACAAAAGAACAATATTGCTGCAGCTAAAATTATTGCTGAAATAGTCCATACAAGTCTAGGACCTAGAGGCATGGA
Organism: Candidatus Nitrosopumilus sp.; assembly: GCA_013002265.1. Classification (GTDB taxonomy): domain Archaea; phylum Thermoproteota; class Nitrososphaeria; order Nitrososphaerales; family Nitrosopumilaceae; genus Nitrosopumilus. Next base: position 21,701 of record JABDKK010000062.1, read on the forward strand.
TAAAATGCTAGTTGATTCTCTAGGAGATGTTACGATTACAAATGATGGTGCTACTATTTTAAAAGAAATTGATGTTCAACACCCAGCAGCAAAAATGCTCGTTGAAATTTCAAAAACTACTGATAATGAAGTTGGAGATGGTACAACATCTGCAGTAGTACTAGCAGGAGCCCTGCTTGAAAATGCCGAATCTCTAATTGATCAAGATGTCCATCCAACAATTATTGTAGATGGCTACAGAAAAGCTGCCAAAAAGGCAAAACAATTCCTTGAAAGTATTGCTGATACAATTACTCCAAATGACAAAAATATTCTAACAAAAATTGCAAAAACCTCAATGCAAACAAAACTTGTTAGAAAAGATTCTGATTTACTTGCCGAAATAATTGTAAAATCTATTCTTGCAGTTGCTGAAAAAGAAGGTGAAAAATATGATGTTGATATTGATGATATTAAAGTAGAAAAAAAGGCAGGCGGCTCAATCGGAAATTCAATGATTATTCAAGGTATTGTTCTTGACAAAGAAATTGTTCATGGAGGTATGCCTAGAAAAATTACTGAAGCTAAAATTGCTCTAATAAACACAGCATTAGAAATTAGTAAAACTGAGACTGATGCAAAAATTAACATTTCAAATCCACAGCAATTAAAATCATTCCTAGATGAAGAAAATAGAATGCTAAAAACCATGGTTGACAAAGTAATTGGTTCTGGGGCAAATGTAGTTCTGTGTCAAAAAGGAATTGATGATATGGCACAACATTATCTTGCTAAAGCAGGAATTATTGCTGTTAGAAGAATTAAAGAAAGTGATCTTACAAAACTTGCAAAAGCAACAGGAGCTAGAATTGTAACCAATTTAGATGATCTTTTTGAAAAAGATCTTGGTAGTGCAGAACTTGTTGAAGAAAGAAAAATTGAAGAAGACAAATGGGTTTTCATTGAAGGATGTAAACATCCAAAATCAGTAACATTGCTTCTTCGTGGAGGCTCTCAAAGAGTTGTTGATGAGGTTGAACGTTCAGTTCATGATGCACTAATGGTTGTTAAAGATGTAATTGAAAAACCACAAATTGTAGCAGGAGGCGGTGCACCTGAAACTTATGCAGCAACTAAACTAAGAGCATGGTCCAAATCTCTTGAAGGTAGAGAACAATTAGCTGCAGAAAAATTTGCTGACTCTTTAGAGTCAATTCCATTAACTCTTTCTGAAAATGCTGGTATGGATCCAATTGATACTCTAACACTACTTCGTTCAAAACAACAGAAGGGAGAAAAATGGACTGGAATTGATGTTATGAAAGCAAAAATTGGAAATATGAAATCTAGTGATATTATTGAACCATTAGTTGTAAAACTCCAGATTGTTTCTGCAGCTGCTGAAGCTGCATGTATGTTGCTTAGAATTGATGATGTTATTGCTACCCAAAAGTCTGCTGGAGGTCCACCTGGTGGAGGAGAAGGCGGAATGCCACCTGGAATGGGCGGAATGCCTGGAATGGGCGGAATGCCTGGAATGGGCGGAATGCCTG
>JABDKK010000060.1 GCA_013002265.1 Candidatus Nitrosopumilus sp.
GAGGGGAGGTAAACTATCCTTAGGAAGACCTTTTGATGGCTATGAAAAAAAAGTTCATGATTATGGGGATATAACTCGAAACCACATCGATGATGTTTATTCAAAATTTGACTCATCAAAAACCCCAATAACTATTGGAGGCGATCATTCCATAACAAGCCAAATTGTCAATGTTCTCGGAAATCGATTTGGAAAAATTTCGTTGGTTTATTTTGATGCACATCCTGATTTTGTAAGCTCCACTAGAAACTATTATGGCTCTGTCATCACTGATGTGTTATCAAACATTAACATTGAATCAAGCATGCAAATAGGAATCCGTTCCCCTGAAAAAGAAGAGTTAGATAATGTGCAAAAATATAATCTTCAAGTAATTACGCCATTTGATATTCAAGAAAAAGGAATCAAAGAAATAGCAAAAAATGTGCTAGAAAAATTAGGAACCAATGTATACATATCCTTTGACATGGATTGCATTGATCCATCTTTTGCTCCTGGGGTATCAGTTCCAGTACCAATGGGAGTAAATAGCCTTGATGCAGCATTTTTACTTCGAGAGATTGCAAAAAGAGGTATTGTGGGCTTTGATATAATGGAAGTCTGTCCAAATTTTGACGTCAAAGATAGGACATCCCATTTGGCATCTAGGCTTATTTCTGAAGTGATTTTTTCATCAGGTGGAAATTAATGACAGAATTCCATAATGAATACACTTGGGGAAAAGCAGTCAATGAGAATTCAGAAGAAAAATTTCATTCGAATTTTGATAATGCAATTGAAGAAACCAAAAAAGAATTCAATCAGAAATATCCTGCCATAATCGGCGGAAAAGACTTTTTTTCAAACGAATGCTTTCAAGTCAGATCTCCTGCAAACAGAGAGATAATAATTGCCGAATTTCCACTATGTACAACAAAAGATGTTTTAGATGCAATTGATAGTGCAAAAAACTCCTTTGAAGAATGGAGAAATTCTTCGTATAAGGAGCGTATACAAGTTTTTAGAGAATGTGCAGATGACTTTTCAAAAGACAAATTTCATCTTGCTGCAATCATGACTTTTGAGAATGGAAAAAATAGGATTGAAGCTATGAATGATGTGGATGAAGCAATTGATTTTATGCGATTTTATGCATTGCAACTTGAAAAAAATGAGGGTTTTTGCAAACCAACCCCTCATCCCAATACAAAAGAAAAAACCAGAGTGGTTATGAGGCCTTTTGGTGTTTGGGGTATAATTGCCCCATTTAATTTTCCATCAGCTATATCTATTGGAATGACTACTGGTGCATTACTAACTGGCAATACTGCTGTACTAAAACCCTCAAGTGATGCGCCACTTTCATCATATTATTTTGTAAGGAATATCTTCAATAAGATCCCACACGGCGCAATCAATTTTGTCACAGGGCCTGGCAGTGTTGTAGGAAATGCATTAATTGAAAGTAAAGATGTGGCTGGAATTGCATTTACTGGATCATACGATGTAGGAATGTCTGGTTTGAAGAAGTTCACAGAGCACACTGTAAAACCGTTCATATCTGAAATGGGAGGAAAAAACCCTGTAATTGTAACAAAGAATGCAAATTTAGATAGTGCTGCTGAAGGCGTAATGAGGGCTGCTTTTGGTTATGCCGGGCAAAAATGCAGTGCCTGCTCTAGAGTTTATGTTCAAGAAGACGTAGCAGAACAATTCACAAAAAAGCTGATTGAAAAGACAAAAAAATTAAAAATTGGAATGCCTTGGGAGAAGGAAGTTTTTCTTGGACCAATTATCAACGAATCGGCAAAAAAGAAATACGATGATGCTGTATCGATGGCAAAGAAGGAAGGCCAGATACTTTCTGGTGGTTCTGTTATTTTGGGATCAGAACTTAGGAATGGTTATTTTGTAGAACCTACAATAGTTTCTAATCTCTCTGATGATAGCAAATTAGTAAAAGAAGAATTATTCTTACCTTTTGTTTGCGTCCAAAAATATCAAGACTTTGATGATGCACTAAAAAAGGCAAATGATACTGAATATGGTTTAACTGCTGGAATTTTTAGTGAAGATAAAACTCAGGTGGAGAAGTTCTTTGATAAAATCCAAGCTGGGGTGTTATATGCAAATCGCACTGCAAGTGCTACCACTGCTGCACTAGTTTTTGCTCAACCTTTTGGTGGCTGGAAAAATTCTGGCTCTACTGGTAAAGGGGCTGGGGGTGAAAATTATTTGCAGCAATTTATGAGATCACAAACTCAAACACGATTCGACTGAAGTAATGAACTTCCTAATAACAAAATATTTCTTTTTCTTTCTTTAATCCTTCTAAACGAGTAAGGAAGCCAATTAGTTCCATATGGGATATAGTCTGACACAACAAATTTCTTTTTAATTAATTCTGGTTTTAGTTCATCTCTGATGCCTTTGAGCATTTGAAATTCAAATTTTTTTGGATATTTTTTGGACAACTGAATTGCTTTTTTAATGATTTTAGAATCATGACTTGCTATCCCGAACTCATTTGATTCTTTGAATAACCTTCTCATTAATTTGATATAGTTTTTATCTACATCTTCTTTTGATTTGAATGCCATTTTTGAATTCTCCTTGTATGCTCCTTTTACAAGCCTAATTTTTGCACCCATGTTGATTAAATCTCTTAGATCATCTTCAGTTCTTTTTAGATTTGCCTGCAGAGCAATTCCTACCCTCTCATATCTTGAAAAAAATGTATTGTACAATTCTATAGTTTCATCCGTATGATCTGCTGATTCCATATCAAGCCAAACAAAAACATGGGCCCTTTTAGCAATCTCTACAATAGTAGTCAAATTTCTTAGACATTCTTTCTGACTAATTGATAGCCCTATCTGTGTTGGTTTGACCGAGATTGCTCCTCTGATCTTCCATTCTCTAAAAGACTCTGTGATTTTTTGGTATTCTGAAACTATTTTTTTTATTTGATTTTTAGACTTGTGATATTCTCCTAATTTGTTTACTATAGCATGGCGACCATTCTTGTATGCATCCTTTGCCGAACTCAGCGCATCATCAATTGTATCGCCAGCAATCCATTTCTTGGCAACACGAAAAAGAACTTTCTCCATTAATTGAATACCTGAGGCCATTTAATTCCCTCCCAAAAAAATATCATTTTAATCCGAAAATTGGATGTGCTGATTTTAATTTCACTACAGGCAAATAGGGAAATCCATGTTGAAATCTATTTGTAAATTCAGCTTGCTTACCTGTGTGCCCAGTATATTTTAAGAAAGGCATACTTGGTTCACAATCCAATGCAACATAATTAAAACAAAAAAACGTTTTCTCTAAATCAATTCTTGTAATGTATCCTACTAACCACTTTTTCTTATATGGGAATGCAAGTAATGTGAATTCATAGTTATCAGGCCATTCAGGATCATATGTGAGTCTTACAAGATCTCCTAACTCGTGAACCTTTATTGTCTTGAATTTGTCTTTGATAGTCTTTGTTAGTTTTATTGGAAAAGGTATTGAATCTAACTCAACTATTGGTGCATACGCTCCTGTTTTTGTAATTTCGTTTACGATTTCAGCAGTCTCTTTTCCTCCTAGTGGGTCATATGAAATGTATCTTCCATCTTTATCTGACACTACAAAAAAATGCAAGATTGAATTATTGAGTAATTTTCTACTTGAGAGAATATTCTTATTTTTATATTTGAATTTGTATACTCGTAATGGATATTCTCTTAGCGCACATGTATATCGTGCAAAATCAAGAAAACTTGCAACTTCAACAAAATACTGGACTGCCAATAAAATCGATTGACTGTTTAGCTTGATTAATGTTTAATTTACTTTATTGTATGATTAATCCTATTTCAATTCATTAAATCTCTCCATCTTATGGGTTTCAAGTCACAGTTGCACTCTTCTCTTTTGCCACATTTGGGACAATTACAATCACATAAAAGCAATGATGCATTACAACCTACACATTTTGTATATTCTGCATAATCTTCCTTCATGATATAAGGTTGCATTTACAGAAAATTAAATGTAAAAATGGTTTTCTTTAAATTCATTTAACTTGTTTGAATTTTTTTCATAAATTTACATTTTATTAAGGCACTAATTTATTGACCAGAAATTATAATAATTATAAATTGAATATTTATGACACCAAATCTATTTCATCTACAAATTTTGGTAAAGTATAGGTGGGGCAGGTTTTGACGCAGAGGTCATTTGACCAAGATGTGGACAATGTTCAATTCCTACCCATGATATTGAGGACAAAATACAATATTTGATTAATCATTGGATTTTTAAATATTAATTAAATTCATTAATTATTATAAATTTATTAATAAATTAATTACTTAACATTAAATATATTAATAATAATTATGGATTTGCTTAAATATTGTTCTATTGTGAAATTAGTATGGAAACTGCCTTTGTTTTGGTAAACTGTGACCTGGGATCTGAAGAGTCAGTTATTGATGAATTAAAACACATTGAATCAGTAAGTGAGGTCCATGGAACATTTGGAGCATATGATATTATTGTAAAGATTGAAAATTCTGATAGGGATAAGGTTCGAGAAACTATTACATGGAACATTCGGAAAATACCTCATGTTCGCTCTACACTTACATTGATGGGAATACCTGGACAATGTTAGGAGAAAAATGGCCAAGGCTTATGTTTTAATTGTTAATGATTCAGGCTTTGAGGACTCTGTGATATCTAATTTGAGAAACATCGGAAGCATAAAGAGTGCACATGGCACATTTGGAAGCTATGATGTGTTGGCAAAACTCGAATCCTTTGATGAAGAATCCATTCAAAACGATCTATCAAAAGGAATAAGAAAAATTTCAAAGATACGATCAACGCTAACCCTACTTGTAGATAAAAAACCAGGACTCTCAAAAACATCTGAATCCGAACGGCAAGTTTTAGACGAACACATGGCTCAAGCATACATAGCAATTCATTGCTTCAAATCTGATGAGGACAAAATTATGAGTGAATTAAACAAGATTCCCGAAGTAATAGAGGGTGATTTGTTAGTTGGCAACTATGAAATAATCTGTAAGGTGGCAGCTCCATCATACAATGAAATTTCTGAAATAATTAGCAAAAAGATAAGAAAGATTCCTGAAATAAAATCTACCAACACAATTAATTTAATAAATAAGCAGGGATTTAGCAGGTAATTATATTCTAGGTAAATTCAAAGACTTCTCCTTTGGTTATTTTTTCTTTAAATCTCTCTTTGTTTTTTTCTTTTTCTTCTTTTGTTTCAAATCTTTTTGACATGCGTATATTGAGTGATCATATCATTTATCTCTGATTAGATCTGTTCTGTAAATCTGTATGAAATAAATTCAAAAAAATAAACATTTTTTCATTTTTTAAATTTTTGATTCTAATACCTTGATTTCATATATTCTTCATGGATGAAATACGTCAGTGTAAATGCCCACCAGGCTCAGAAACCTATGAGAATGATGATGGTATGACTATCTGTGTGTCCTGTGGAGGTTGGGTTCAGCCATACTGAACCAATACTATTTTTCTGACTTGAAAAACCAATTAATACTATAATTTCCAGAGTAATTTAGATGAAAATTGATCATATTGCAATTGCAGTAAATGATGTGGAGGAATCCGCCAAAGTGTATCAGCAGGCCTTGGGGGTTGATAATGTTGAATTTGAAACAGTAGAGACAGAAGGTGTTAAAGTTGCAATAATCTACTTGGAGAATGGCAGGGTTGAGCTAATGCAACCCACAAATGATAATAGTCCAATTAAAAAATTTCTTGATAAAAAGGGACCAGGATTACATCACATGGCTTTAGAAACTGATAACATAGAAGGAGAAGTAGAAAGAATGGAAGGCTGTGGTGTTCACTTTTTGGGGAATATTAGACCTGGCTCTGCTGGAACTAAAGTGACTTTTATTCATCCAAAATCACTTCATGGTGTTTTAGCAGAACTCTGCTCTCATCCTAAATCGTAATAAGTGCAAGTTCAAGAAGTGTTATGGTGACAGACAAGACTATCTTTATTCTCCTTTTGTGAGTTGTTAAATTTTATCACCATGTGGCGACTTTTTTTATTTCTTCTTCACTACTCATATACATAATTTGAGATGTTACACCATATGCCTGACCCTGCATTCATCAAAAGGAAAGGTGTTTCTTGCAGAGAGTGCAGGCAATGATCATATGCTTGTAGCGATGGTTGGCAGGATTGTCTTTAGAGAAATTGGTTATTGTAAAATTAGTTTTACGGGAAGCATTTAGAACTACTGAGAGGTTTTTATGTGTGGGATTGACACAGTATGCATGTCAGAATTTCTTGTTTGTTCAAATTGTGGTTTAGAGTATTCTACAGTTGAACATGCATCATGTTCCCACTGCCACTTTACAATCAAGCGTGTTGCATTAGTTGAGAAAGACACGGAATATTAATTTCTCATTGGCTTATCTTTAGTTTTAAAAATAGAGTTTAGAAAATAAAAAAGGGTATTTAAAAATAATCAAGTCTTGATTTTTAAATTTGGTGTTTCCAGTGATTATCTCTTAAAATAAATTACATATCCCAATAAAACATGTTTTAGGAGAAAAAAAGACAGTGCTAGATCTGATCAAAAAGAAATTCATGTGGATAATTCTTGGAACTCTATTTTTTTACATTCTACTAATTTTGGTTTCTGATGTTGAAAAGATATCCGAATCCTTTCTGAAAATCAAAATGGAATTTTTGGCTTTGATATTTGTACTGGGTTTTTTGTCTCACATTGTAAGGGGATTTCGCCAACACAGTTTTCTATATGTACTAGATGAAAAAATACCGATACGCCATAACATGTACGTTTACATGTCTGGCTTATCATTTATCATTACGCCAGGAGGCGCTGGTACTTTTATAAAATCTATCTACCTAAAAGAGAGATTTCAGATACCATCTGAAAAATCAATTGCAGTAATCCTTTTGGAAAGATATCATGATTTGCTTGCAGGAACAACAATAATTCTTGCAAGCCTCTTAGTTTACTTTAGCTTAATCTCTGTGTCGCTGGTTGTCATATCATCAGTCATATTAGGTGCACTTTATCTTCTGATTCAAAGCCAAAGAATTTTTGTGTCATTGTATTCCAATCTTTCAAAGATCAGGTTCATATCAAAAAATCTGCCAGAAATCGGACCAAGCAAGTCACTTTCAACCTTAACAAGCCCAAAAAACATGACAAAAGGATGGCTGTTTAGTATTCTGGGCTGGGGTATTGACGCTCTGGCAGTTTATGTGGTATTTTTGGCATTAAATGTAGATTTTGAATACCTCCTTACCTCTCAAATCTATTTTACGTCTTTGGGATATGGTGTTTTGTCATTGTTGCCCGGAGGGATTGGAGTTAATGAGAGTGTGGCAGATTTTCTCTTAGTAAGACAGGGATTGGATCTTTCAGTTGCATCCTCACTTGTAATACTGACAAGACTGTGTACTGTATGGTTTGCAACAATCTTGGGAATTATTTTTACTCGCATGGTGCTGAAACAAAAAATTCATTCATGAAAGGCATTCCTTGTGTTATATTGTGGTGCTACTATTTTACCAATAAATTATGAGAATGTACAGTGAGGCGATAAAATGAGACAAGAACAAAAAAAAAATTCACAAAAAAGAAAACACAATAATCAATGAAAAGAATAAGATCGTTTTGTTTTATCCATCCAATTTTTGAATAAGCTCGTTTTACTTTACAGATTCTAAAGAAAAATCATTCCATCATTTTCAGAGTATCTGAAGCAGTAATTATTCCAACAATCTTTGATTTCTTTGAAACTAGGATACATTTGGAATATCTAATAAGTGGAACAAGAACATTTGCAGGGGTATTATAATCTACAATTGGTGGGACTGGATCCATCGTATCTGCCAGCTTTGCTTTTTTCAATTCTGTCTCTCCAAGATCTGCTAAATGTTTTACAATGCCGTCTTCAGAAACAACTCCGACAATTTCAGAATTGCTAAAGACTGGAATTTGACTGATTGACAACTGATGCATTTTTTTTATTGCATCATGAAGCGTATTTGTTGGTTTTAACTTTACAATATCTTTACTGCAAAAATCTCCTGCAGTATGGGACGAGGATTCTCCTTCCAGTTTTGCCAAGCTCTCGAAGATTTTTTTTGCAGTCTCATAACTTGGTTGGCTTCGACCTGACTCAATTTGATTTATCATCGAAGTGCTGACTCCTGTCATGAAAGCCAGTTTCTTTTGGGTTATCCCGATTTTTTGCCTGATCTGCTTTATTGAATCGATTCTAGGTAACAATTCGATTAGAATTAATCTGATTAGTTTTAAAAACTATGTATTTGTTTAGCACATCTGAACAATAACAATGCTTGAGAGCAAGTGGTTTTATTTTGTCCTGAAATGATTTACTTGTGGTTAATTGGAATGTTAAGAAAAATTGTCTAGTTATGCATAGTTAGACAAATACCTTTTTTCTTCTGTAAGCTCCACATTTTGGACAAGGCTTCTTTTTCTGACCTGCAATGGTTGACTCCAAGGGAGTTTCACAGTCAAGACATGACTCTTTAGATGTAGACATGGTTTGTCAGATATTGTGAGGACTTAAGGATGTCGGATGCTTATATTTTTGGTAAATATGCATTTTCAATCAGCAGGCATTACGTGTTGTTGGTTTGTCTCTAAATTCTGAAAAAACATGGGGTGGTTCTTCTGACACTTTTTACATGCAAAACATTCGGAAATTAATTCAGACATGACAAAAATTTAGAGTATGCCATAAAAGCATCACTACCAAATCCTAGTGGAATCAATCAGCTCTAATTATATCTGAGAAACAACTATTCTAATTATGCAAACTTACATTCTGCTAACCTGTAACCCTGGACATGAAAAAGAAATAATCACCCTTCTAAAAAGTATGGATTTTACATTGGAGGTTAATGGAATATGGGGGAAATATGATATTTTTCTCAAAGTAAGACATGATTTAGAATCTGGATTGGATAAAATTATAGATACACTACGAAATGTCGAAAATATCACCAGCACATACACAATGCCGATTTTATTTGGGCAGGGTGGAACTATTGACGATTAATAATTTCAAGAGGTAAATTACCTATATTCATCACCACAGTCCCCAATTGCCTCAAACAAATCATTTGATTTTTTTGTAACTATGTTAATTGATGAAATATCTTCTTGATCTAATTTAATATCAAAAACTCTAGAGTTGTCTTCTCTGTGATTGGTAATTCCTAATCTTGTACCAATTATTACTCCTGCTACTTGGGGCTTGTCTAAAATATATCTTGTAGCAATGTTTGCAATACTGCATTTATGCTTTTTTCCAATGCTATCTAAAGTATGTAATAATTCTTGGAATAAAGACCATCCTCCCCACACATCTATCATGTTTTTGTATTTCTGCAAACTTGATGTTGTCAAATTTCCTCTGTGAGGTTCATCGGCATTTAGGTATTTTTCTGAAAAAAATCCGCCTAGTAATGTTCCATACGTTAGAATTTTTATTCCATGCTTTTTAAAAAATGGGGTCATTATTTTTTCAGGTCTTTGATCTAAAACAGAATACTGAACTTGATTTGATACAATCTCAAAATTGTTTTCAATTAAAATTTTTACTCGTTTAGTATCAAAATTTGTTAATCCTAAATGCATGATTTTTTGTTCTTTTTGCAAGTTTGATAAATGATGCATTGCATCAATGTAGCTTGAATTATTGTAATCCCACCAATGAAATTGCAACAAGTCAATGCAATGTGTATTCATCTTTTTCAATGATTCCTCGATATAGTAATTTACAATACTTTTACTCATGGGGCTTGGATTTGGAACAAATTTGGTAAATGCTTGAGAGTTTTTCTTGTCTATTACTAGTTTTTCTCTGAAACTGCCAATAAGCGACTCTGCTGGACCATAAATATCAGCCAAATCCCATGATGTAAAACCCTGCTTGTGGTATTGCAGCATTTCTGAAATTGCCGATTCTGAATCAATTTGACCATGACCTCCTGCAACCTGCCACATTCCATTTAGTATTCGGCAAATCTCTAATTCCCCTGCAAGAACGGTTCTCTCTAAACCCATAACTTTAACAGAAGGATCTCTTTAAAAAACAAAGTCATTTGTGATGTCTCTGTTTTGATTATTTTTAAAAACATGCTTGTTTTTTCCAATACTCTTAAGTCTGAATATTTTTTATGAAAAGTATGAGTCAAAAGGGCAATCTAAATCTATTTGATAAAATTAGCCAAAAATATTTTCTAGAACTTGAAACGTCTGTTCCTCATATTCAGCAAACATTATTTGATCTGCAAAATGAATGGTACAAGGCATGGAAAAATACAGTCAATGCATCCTTGTCTTTACAAAAAGAATTTCAAGAGCATTACGGATATGATTTTAAAATACCAGATGCTGCAAAAGTAATCCTTGAGAATTTGAGTGAAGAGGTATTAAAATATAGAAACATTTCAAATAAAATTGCAATAACTTCAATAGAAGCCAGTAAGAAAAATGCAAAAACGATAAATGATAATGCAGATATATTTATTGATTTGAACAGAAAAATCATGCAATACTGGCTATCTGTATTTTCGCCTAAATGAGTATCTGTTTTTAGATCACTAGAGTATATTGATTAGATAAAACTTTCCTTATGTCTTGCTAATTACTCCGAAAATCAAATATCTAACAAATTCTAAAAAATCGTTTTGAACTTAGTCTGACATTATAGTTATTGACTGCCTTTTTTCTTTTTTGGCTTTGTTTTAGATTTGGCCTTTGATTTTTTGGATTTTGTTTTAGATTTGGCCTTTGTGTTTGGTTGTTCAATTGCTGCTTGTGCTGCTGCTACAATTGCAATGGGAATTCTGTGTGGTGATGCGCTAACGTAGCTAAGGTTTTGATCGTGGCAGAATTTAATTGAGTTGGGATCTCCTCCGTGCTCACCACATATTCCAATCTCCATGTTGGGTCTTATTTCTCGTCCTAGTGAAATTCCAATTTTCATTAAACTTCCAACACCGTTTACATCAATTGATTGGAATGGGTTTCTTTCAAGAAGTTCTTTTTCCATGTATTCTGGAAGGAATTTTCCTTCAACATCTTCTCTACTAAAACTAAATGTTCCTTGAGTCAAATCATTTGTTCCAAAACTGAAAAATTCTGCAGTAGTTGCTAGCTCGTTTGCAGTAAGTGCTGCCCTTACTACTTCAATCATTGTTCCAAAATTAATCTTTAACTTCATCCTGTGTTTTGTCTCAATATCCTTTTTGATAGAATCATAGATTCTCTTTATGTGGTTTAGTTCTGCAATGCTACTAATTTGAGGAATCATGATTTGTGGATGGGCATTTACTTTTTTCTTTGTTAATTCAACTAGTGCTTCAAAGACTGCACGAATTTGCATTTCATAAATTTCTGGATAAGTAACTCCAACTCTGACACCTCTATGTCCCATCATCGGATTAATTTCAGCTAGTTCTCTTGCTCTCTTTAAAACAATTTTTGCCTTTTTGACTTCTTCAGTTGCATTTTGTGATTCTAATTTGTGAATCTTTTCTGCCAGCTCTTCAGGATTTGGTAAGAATTCATGTAGTGGGGGATCTAAGAGTCTAATTGTAACTTCGTATCCTTCCATTGCTTGAAGGATTTCAATAAAATCGCTCTTTTGGAGTTCGCCTAATTTCTTTAGAACTTTTGTCCTTTCCTCTATATTTTCAGCCATGATCATATCTACAAACATTCCAATTCTATCACTGCCGTTGAACATTCTCTCTGTTCGACACAATCCAATTCCTTGGCCGCCAAACTCTCTTGCAAGTCTTGCACCTTCAGGCGTATCCGCATTTGCTCTAATTCCTATCTTCTTGGCTTTTTTGGCCCATTCTAGAATTGTTTTAAAGTCTGATGTAATTTTTGGCTCAATTGTTGGAATGTCTCCAATATACACTACACCAGAACTGCCGTCAATTGTTATTGCATCACCTTCACGGAAAACTTTACCATCAACTGAGCATTGCTTATTTTCATAATCAATTTTTAAATCAGAGCATCCCACAACACATGGTTTTCCCATTCCTCTTGCTACTACTGCTGCATGAGATGTCTTGCCCCCTCTGCTTGTAAGTATTCCAGCAGATTCAAAGAATGCTGGAACATCTTCTGGCTTTGTTTCTTCTCTGATTAGAATTATCTTTGATCCATTTTCTCCCATGGCAGTTGCCCGTTTTACATCAAATACTGCAATTCCACTTGCAGCACCTGGTGATGCTGCAATCCCTTTTGCCAATTTTGTATAATTTTTAATTTCATTAGTATCCATTGTTCTATGAAGTAGTTGCTCTAGTTGTTCTGCTTGAAGTCTTGTTATTGCTCTGTTTTTATCAATTAACTTCTCTTTTACCATTTCTACTGATGTCTTTATCATTCCAACTGCGTTCATTTTTGCATTTCTTGTTTGTAGAAGATAAAAGCGACCCTGCTCAATTGTAAACTCAATGTCTTGTGGCTCTTTGTAGTGTCTTTCTAATCTTTCACATGTTTTTGCAAGTTGCTCATATGACTTGGGAAGATCCTTTTTCATCTCGTCTACTTGTTTGCCTGTTCTTACACCTGCGACAACATCTTCACCCTGTGCATTAATTAGATACTCTCCATAAATTGCACGTGTTCCGTCCCCTGGATTTCTTGTAAAAACAACACCTGTTGCACTATCATTTCCCATGTTTCCAAATGCCATTGATACAACATTTACTGCTGTTCCATCTGCAATGTCTTTTGTAATGTTGTTTTTCTCTCTGTATACAATAGCTCGTTCTCCCATCCAACTTCCAAATACGGCCTTAATTGCAAGCTCTAGTTGTTCAGTTGGTTCTGATGGGAATTTTCTGCCAGTATGGTTATCACAAATTTGTTTGTATTGTGTAACTATTTCTTTAAGAGATGATTCGTTAAGATCACTGTCAATCTCCACGTTTTGTTTTTTCTTTGCAGCCTCTAAAACCTCGTCAAATTTTTTGTCTTCAACACCAAATACCACCTTGCCAAATAATTGAACGAATCTCCTGTAGGAATCCCATGCGAACCTTGGATTTTGGCTTTTTTCAGCAAGGCCAAGTACTGTTTGATCATTTAGTCCTAAATTCAAAATTGTATCCATCATGCCAGGCATGGATAATGCCGCACCAGATCTTACTGATACTAGAAGGGGATCTGATTTAGAATTCCACTTTTTCCCTGTCCTTTTCTCAATTTTAGCAATATTTTTTTTGACATCTGCCATAAGTGTATTTGGCAATTTTTTGTTGTTTTCATAATATTTCTTGCAAACTTCCGTTGTAATTGTAAATCCTGGGGGTACTGGCAACTTTAGTCTGGTCATCTCGCATAGACCTGCCCCTTTTCCTCCTAGGAGTTTCTTGTTTTTACCGTCTCCTTCATCAAAAAAGTACACTTGTTTCATTTTTTACGATTAACCAATCCAAAAAAGGGGGTATTAAACCATTGACTTGGCAAATTCAGACATTATGTCATTCCAGTTTTTTGCTTTGATAATACCACTTGCAACAAGAATTCCTTCTGAACCTAATTCTCTTGCCTTAGATACATCCTGACCTGAGACAATTCCTGCACCACACAAGAGTTTTGTTTTATTTTTTTCATTCCTTATTGCATTTGCTGCTTTTGTGATTAGCTCTGGTCTTTCTTTTGATACTGCTTTTCCAGAACCGATTAGCTCTGGTGGCTCTATTGCAATATAGTCTGGATTTAGTTTTACATATTTTTTTACTTCTGCCACATCTTTTACACAAACAATTGATATCATCTTCAATTCTCTTAGCTTTGAGACTAATTTCTGAATTTTGTTTGAAGATATTCTGTGCTCGCTGTGATTAATCAGGGAACCTTTTACTTTTGACTTCTTAAGCAATTCAGGAATAACAAATCCTGTGGTACTTCCTACTTTGGAATCATCAATGTGTTGTGCTAAAATTGGAATCAAACTTTTTGATACTAGTCCAATGAGGTGTTGTGGTGGAACAATTGCAATTTTTACATTATATTTTTCAGAAACTTTCTCCGCAATCTTTACGAATTTAATGATTTTTTCTCCTGCAATCTCTTCATAGTTTTTACAATTAATTACAAACATCCTACTTTGAAAATTTCTGTATTGTATTTAATTCTTGGTTAGTGTAGTAATCGTTTGTCGTACATTCTCTTCATCGCAAGAACTATTATCATAAGTATTATCGCTGTAATGTTTGTGCCTACTATGTATATGTCTGACACAATAAGTCCGTAAATTAACCACAAAATTGCTCCTGCTGAAATAAAGATCATTAAGAATTTTGAAACATCTTTTAGGCTTTTGGTTTTATATCCCTTGTATATCTGCTCTACCCATCCAGTCAGAATCAATATTCCTGCAGCAATTCCTAGAATAGTTAATAGTGTTCCATCAATTTCCATTTTAATTCATTAATTCCAGAAAAACTCATCTAATCCTGTTTGTTTTGGCTTGCCCAACATTGTATCAAAATCCAAATCCATGGATGATGTAATTTGCTCAAGTGTTGACTCCATAAACTCCATGTATTTCTTTGAATCAATCTCTTCTTTTTTTGCCAACTCTACAGGTTTTACGCCTGGTTTGTTTAGGATTTTGATAAATGAAATTTTATCTCCCTTTTTTACTTCTCTTATTGACTCTAATTGTTTTGCTGCACGTATGTGCTGAGGTATTGTTTTGACATATTCTGATGGGGCCTTACTTAGCATAACATTGAATGTCAAGTCTTCTAGTGGAATTTCTTTGGCTTGCACTTTTTTACCACATGTTGAAATTTTTTCTGAAATTTGTTGCTTGGCTTTTTCGAAATCTTCTATGGTCTGAACTTTTGATAAAACATCCAGTAACTCATAAAATAGTTTTTTAATGAACGGTGGTGTGTGTGATTTCTTTCCAGTTAATCCTTTAACGTCTACTTTTCCATCCTTTGTAACTCCTAGATAATTCTTCTTTCTGTTACTAAGCACACAATATCTGTATGACTTGTCAATCTCCAAATCAACACCATGATCTTTTTTTGCTTGCTCTATTACTTTTTGAATCTGGTCTTTTGTTGGATTTTTGATAAATAATGAATCAGTATCCCCATAAAGCACTTCAATACCTGCAGATTCACATTTTTTGATTGTCTCCAAGATTGTGTATCTTCCAATTGCTGTGGTTGCCTCTGCCACTGGAAGAAAATAAAGTGGAAATATCTCAGCTCCCATCACCCCGTAACTGGCATTAAGAATTACTTTAAGGGCTTGACTAACTACGGTGTACTGCTGTCTTTGCTCATCAGTAAGTGTTTCTTTTTTTGAAAGACTCTTGTAGTAATTTACCCTCAAATCTCTTAGTGATCCGATTATCATTGATGTTAGCCCATTTCTTTTAGAGCATGCCCAATGATTGGTTTGAGGGATTGTATTTTTCTTGCATTCTTCATGAGAACACCTAACGGTTTCATATGACAGGTTTCTCACCTTGATGATACTAGGGTATAGACTTGCAAAGTCCATCACAACAACATCAAAATGAATTCCTTCTTTTGGTTCTACAACTAAGCCTCCTCTGTATTTTTTATCCTTGATTACTGCATCAGACATAACTCCTTCTGATCTTCGCTCAAGCTCTTCTCTTTTTGGAATTAAGCAATTTCTTCTTCTATGTTCATAGTATAGCAGGCTTCTAATCCATTGGGATACTCCCATCCTTGCAATATCGTCAATTGGCATTCTGCCGATTCTTGCAATGATGACTAGGAGATTCATCAGTAAATCTTTGTTGAAGCTTGTAAGCTCAAATGTTAGTAGGGCATCATTATAGCAATAATTTGCAGTTTGATATAGTGATAATTGGTCAAAATCTAACCCATAGTCTATCTTTTCTTTGCCCAGAAGAGCTTTTGAAACGCTATTTAGTGAAAAATTAGTGTACTTTTGGCTGAACGCATAAATCTGAAATGAGCGATTAGATAGTGTTCTATACAAATCAAGATGAACTCCCTCCTTTAATGTTGCAGAATCCCTCATCATGTAAAATGGATTTTCAGAATTTTTTATTCCTAATCTCTCTGCCCTATTGTAAAGATAGGGCAAGTCAAATTCATCTCCGTTATATGTTACTACAAATGGAAATTCTTTAATGATTTTAAATGCATCATGAATCATTTCTTTTTCTTTGTCTAATTCATAAAATGTAATTTTGATATCTTTCTCTAGTTCATTAGTTCCTTCTTCAGTTCCTTCTGTTTTGAGAACAAAAATCTGATCAAATCCATCTGAGCCTTTCATTCCAATTGCAGTAACTTTTTTTTCTGCAATTTTTGGGTCTGGTATTCTTCCTATCTCTGCTTCGACTTCAATGTCTACACTGAGTCTTTTTATTTTTGGAATTGGCTGGTTTAGTAAATCTGCCCACTCTGTAATGTATTTTTTAAATTCTTCAGAATCTACCATGCTTTCACTATCTACTTTATCCCACAGCAAACTTTTCAGTGCAATTTTAACTTCATCAGAAATTTCCAAATCATGCGGCTTTAGTTTTTTATCGACTATCTCATAATATTTCCCAACAATTAATTTTCTATCATATAGATAGTTTTCATAATATTTTATGTCCGACTCCCATGTTTCAATTACGTTTCTGATACTTTTGTCTCCCGACGTTCCGCCAATTGCCAAAGGATCTGCTACTGTGATTTTTGACATGTCAATTTCTTTATCAGTAATAAGATCAAATCTCTGAACAGTTTTAATTTCAAAAACATCTTCTCTTTCTTGAAGAAAATCTAACTCATCTGGTGATAATCTTGAGTAACAATAAGGCTTGTGCCCTGTTTCATCTTTCCATAGGATTAGTTTTTGAGATTCAGGGTTGTAGAATTTTAAAACTGCGGATTTTGAATTATTGTCATATGTGGCAGATACAAGCATTGATGGGGACATTGATTCAACCTGTTCGGTATTTGTAAGATTTACTTGCATTTTCTTACACAGAATTCTCGTATTTGCCTACCAGCTTGCTTGCCCATTTTGAAATCTCATTTTTGTCCAGTTGAATTACTTCAACTCCTGCCTCCTTTAGTAAATCATAATCTGTTTCCGGATAAGAGTCAAGACATACAAATTTTTTAATTCCAATTGTAATTGCCATTTTTGTGCATTCCAAACATGGGACAAATGTTGTATACAATACTGCTCCCTTTATTCCCGCTTCAATCCCTAAAATTGCACAATGCATTATTGCATTTGCTTCTGCATGATTACATAGACATCTATCCAACGATGCTCCTGATTCTATCTTGCCCTCCATTCTTAGCTGACATCTTTTACAGCCCCCCTCAAAAC
>JABDKK010000077.1 GCA_013002265.1 Candidatus Nitrosopumilus sp.
CTAGAACCACGAGGGGTTGACTGGTTTAGAAGTTTTACAAATGCGTTTTGAGGTGAAAAATGAAAACTAGATTTGTCATGGCATGAATCATTGATCTAAACAAATGATTCATGAATGTTATAAGCTAATTTTACCACAGTATGGTATGTCAGATGATGAATCATGGGAAGCATTATTGGGTTTGTCTTGGGCCATAATTGATGAAGAGTAGATTCAAGAAAACTAGAATTTCTGCAATATTCTTAAAATAATAAAAATCTACCAGAATGGTTTGTAACATACGGAATTATTCAGATAGACAATCAAATCGCCGAAGGTAATCTCTTGAGTTTTTCTTCTGCAGGATCTTTTTTGAATTTTTTCCCAATAATTTTTGACTGTCTAATTCACTGTATGTTCATGCTTCCAAGAGATAACCACTTCTATTTCAGGACAGAAAAAATGCTAAGAAATCGTCCATTGGTCTTAAATAGAAATTTTGTCAGGAAAAGTACCTAACACTAGGGGGGTTTGGTGAGAAATCATCAAATTTCCTTGAAATTTATATCTTAGATAGAATTTTTTTCTTTTTTTCTTGGAATTCTTTTTTTGTGATGATTCCAGCTTTTTGTAGTTCACTGAGTTTTTCTAATAAATCCAATTTTTTTTTGGCAGGAGATTTTATTTTTTTACCAGCCTTAATTCCGCTGTTTATTCCAGATTTTGTAGTCTTTTTTAATTTAGAACCAAAAGCACCACTTTTTTTGGCAATCTTTTCACTTACTACATATCCTTTCTCCATAGCATGACTGATAAATTCTTCAGACTTTTTTTTTGTTACATCATCAACAAGTTTTTTACGTTTGGCCATATGGGCCAACTCTCGAGTTTTCTTTTTTGCTAAATTTGCTTGAAATTTCAGATCTTGAATTATTTGAGTCTTGGTCTTTCTCTTGAATCGCCTGGTATATTCTTCAATAATCAATACGGGAAATGGGCTATACTCTACATCAAGATAATATTTGATTATTGTATCATCGGGTAATTTTTGCAGGTATTCTTTAATGGATTTTTCGGATTTTATCTCCATGTTCCATTGAAAGTATGTTGCTCATAAAAGGATTAATCTACTTGCTATTTTCTTATTATTTTAAAATAAATCAGCAACCCTATTCCTGCTAGTCCTCCAATTACGATGACTAATCCTACTGACCACTCTTGTGAAAACCAATAATAATTACTGACAATCACTATCCCAACCAAAACAGAGATAATTAAGACCAGAATGGTTATAGTTAGATTTTTTGACAAGTTTTTTTATATCCTATCCAAGATTTTTTTCTTTTGTTGTACGAATTCATCATCAGTTAAAATTCCAAGTTCTTTTAATTTTGCCAATCGTTCCAAGATATCCAGACTGGCAGAGCCGTACTGGGATCCAAGTTTAATCCTGCCCACAAATAATTCAAAGAAATTAAAGAATCCACGGCTGATTTTTTTGTAAAGTTTAGGACTCTTCTTTTTTAACGACGTTTTTGAATCCAGGCTCTTTTCCTTTATTTTCAAAGAGTTGTCTTTAATTGATTTCCAGTAAGGTCTTGATTTTATGAAATTCGTTCCAGCTGAAGTTGCTTCAGTTATTTTATCCAGAGAATCTTTACCTAGTTGTTTTCCGATTTCTAAAGTTTGATCATAATTTTTGGTTACGTCATCAATAATTTTATTTTGTTTTTTCTTGATATTGTTTGGAAACTCTGATTCTTTATCATTATTTTGCATTTACAGACTCACACCTAAAGGATCTACATCCATTTTAAGATATCAGATATGGGATAAACAGGGATGTTTTCTCCAACTATTTTTCAATATTTTAGTTACTATTATTCAAAAATTTAGCACTAGGTTAATTTCAAATTAGAAATTAAATACAATTAAACACAAAATCTTGTGTTGGATTTTGCAGATAGCACATATGAAAAGTTGGAAAAGGATTGGAGTCAAAGCAATTATCGTAAAATCCCTAATGTGTCAAAATTGAGTTTTAACTGCATGTTAGATAGATGCAACAAATGTAACGAAACAAAGTGTCAATGCGGTTGTCATAGTTAGAGAAGCGATTCAGTCGCTTTCCAAAATAATCCTCATTGTTTATGATTCTTGTTT
Organism: Candidatus Nitrosopumilus sp.; assembly: GCA_013002265.1. GTDB lineage: Archaea > Thermoproteota > Nitrososphaeria > Nitrososphaerales > Nitrosopumilaceae > Nitrosopumilus. Next base: position 2,143 of record JABDKK010000077.1, read on the forward strand.
CAAAAATTGGTTAGGCATCCTCTAATGCAGTATTCTGAAGAGTGTTGGGCTAGGTGAAACTCAATTTCCATCTATTCACATGTTTATAATTTGGCAGAACAAACAAAATTTAACACATGACAATTTATGATTGCTCTGATAACGGAGTTTATGTTTGGAGAGATACAGGCAGGGGCGGCTGCCCTGTCGGATATGACAATATAGAAGAACTTGTGTCTTTTACAAAAACAAAAAAGATTAAACGAATTTTATACGATAACTGTGGAACTGGCAAGTTAAGGGGTCAATCCTCTTTGGATATTGGTACTTGTCGTCAACCTGATGAGTTTTTATCCAAATTGATTTCGTCTGCTCACGCTGAGGAGATTCTAGTTGAGGTACTTTATACAGACAATGCAAGGTGTAGTGATGTACTGACATACCACGCAAAAAAACCTGCAGACAAGTTTGATGCCTTTAGGATTAATTATAAGGGCCATGGAACCTTGGCGAACCAACATATGAAAAGAGACATGAGCCTTCTTCTCAAGGCGATATCGAATACTTTGCTTCCGTTAAGGGGAAGCTTCATAACGACTCAAAACCTCCTGAGATACCACAGTGGATAAAGAATAATGCCAAATGGTGGGCAGAAGATAAAATCGCCGATGCCGAATTTGTTAGAGGAATCCAATGGCTTGTAAAAAATGGCAGTGCCAATCATCTATTTCATAATGCTGCAATTTCAAAGATAACCAAATCATTTTCCAACAGACAAACTTTCATACTAACACAAGTTCTATAATGTTTCTAGGCATGATAGGTGCTTTCCCTTTTTATCGATAGGAAATAAGCACGCAGCACATCCCTTTTGTGCGTAAAAAATTTGTATTAACCCAGATTATGGCCAGGATTGTTTGTTGGAAAGTTGTTAAAAAGCAATAGCGTCTCAGCTCATTGTTGTCAAAATCAGAAAATTATGAACTTTCAGATTCACAAATCAAAGGAGGGCTAAAGAAAGCCCTTCTAGGCTCTATTGAACTGGCTGGATATGCAAAGGATATTCTTGAACGGAATGGGAATGCATCATTATCATTTGGATTGTATTTCTTTGCCATTGAAGAATATGGAAAATATGAGATTCTTAGAGAATGCCTCTTAGACTCTGTTAAAAGACATTTGGTTTCTAAGGATGTTTTTGATACAAAAAAGTCCAAAGTTAATTTTAAGAAGGCATTGAATGCATTGCCTAAAGAGATACATGAAAAACTTCCTATTAGATTATCCTCAGATTCACAATCAGAAATGGACTGTTTCTACCTGAATTGGGATCACGAAAATGAGAAATGGAAAGTTCCTCCCAAAATTGATTCGTCTCAATTATTAGAGTCAATAACTGCTTTTGAAAGACACGCTTCTATGAAATTGGATACAGAATATGACAGTCAAAGTTCAGTAAAACCACTATAAGATAAAATTCCTAAAAAGATATGGTCTACCATCTTGGTGAAAAATTCAAAAGTTATTCTCAAAGACAGCACTATCTTTTCTCTGAACCAACACAGGAAATGTGGGTTTGCTAAAAACTTGCCCAATTTTCTATCTTAAGGAAGATCAGAATTGTAAGTTCTGTATAAAAACATGAAATGCATTGTCTCTTAATTGTATTTCTGATCTTAAAATTCAAGAGTCTTTGAAAAAATTTTTATGCGAATATAGTTTCACAAAACCATTGAAGCAGTCTTTGGTTTTCCATAAAGTTGAAACTGTGCCCATATCCAAAGTACATGTTTGGGATGAAGTCGAAGCTAGAAAACTAAATTTAGAAGGAATCAAAGAATTGGCAAGCAGTATCAAGAATGAAGGACTGCAGAATCCCCCAGTAGTTCAAAAAACTAAAGATGGAAAATACAAGTTGATTGCAGGACAGAGGAGATTGGAGGCACTAAAAAGAATAGGAAGCAAAAACATTCCCGTACTAGTCGTAAAACATCCTTATGATGATGAAAATGCTAAAGCGGTATCGATAATTGAAAATTTGCACAGAAAGCAGATGAATTCCAGTGAAATGGCCGAGGCATGTGATTTTTTGGTAAAATCAATGAAATCAAGCAAAAAGGCAGCTACTGCTCTTGGAATCAGCCAGCAGACACTTCGAAGTTATTCAGGATTTAACAGTGTTCCTGAAAAACTACAACAGCTGGTTCCCAAAGTGATATCCAGAAACGAAGCATTACAGCTATACAAAATAGTCCCCAAAGTAGACGATGCAGTAGAAATCGCAAATAGAATTAGAAGGTATTCACCCCCAGCAAAAAAGAGGTACTTTGAGGCATTGGCATTAGATCCAACTGCTCCGCATGCCACAATAAGAAGAATGGCAAATCATTTTAAAGAAAAGCAGAATATTCGCATAAAACTTACAAAACAACAATCCAAGTTTTTCTCCAAAGCCGCAACAGAGAGTTCAACTGAACCAAATGAGCTGGCAACAAAAATTATCTCGCAGTGGCTATCCAGAAAAGGATACAAATAATTTTTTATCTAAATGCCAACAGAGTACGTAATCTTACAGGATTGTGAAAAGTATTGTGTTGTGAAATTTGATATTTTGTGAGGTGAACCCACACAGTGTCATCTGTTCCAGGAAGAGCCCTTTGATTGACATTATATCTGCAGTAAAGGCAGCATCGTATTGGGGGTTGAAATTTACTTGTGATTAACACAGTATTTCAAATCAGAATTGTTATAAATTAAATTTCAGACTTTTTTGGTTTTGATGGTTTTTTAGCTGTGGTTTCAGACTTTTTTGGTTTTGATGGTTTTTTAGCTGTGGTTTCAGACTTTTTTGGTTTTGATGGTTTTTTAGCTGTGGTCGAAGATGTATGTTTTAGATCTTTTGTTTTTTCTTCAATCTTTCTCAATTTTAATTTTAATTTTTCATAATCGCTTTTTTCTTTTTTCAACTTTCGGACAAGAATTTTTTGTTCAGATAGTTTTTTCTCATCTTCTTTTTTTAGAATAGAAATCTTTTCTTTCTCTTTGGAAATAGAATTAATTAATTTTAAACGCTGTTTTTTTGATTTCATTAAGTTCTTAATTTCTAATTTAAGAGAACCCTTTAATTCGTTGTATTTTGACAGTGCTGTTTTTTCACTCTCTATCTGGGACAGGATGGCGTCATACTCAGCTTGGGCCTTTTCCAGTGATTCCTTTTCTGATTTTAGCTTCTGCAGGTTCTCCTTTTGTTGTGCAGACTCGCCTTCAAGGGACTGCTGTTCCAGTCGAATTTGACTTCGGATTTCATCAAGTTGGGTTTTGGTTTTATTTAATTCGTCTTCTTCTTCTTTGAGTTGATTGATCAGTGTTTTTTGTTCATAGGAATTAGACTGATAGGATTCCCGCATGTTTTTGAGACGGATTTGATCCTGTTGAATTTGGTTTTCTATTTCATTTTGTTCTTTTTGAATTTCAATTAATTCGTCTTTTTCTGCCTTTGATTGTTTTGTTAGGGCATCTCGCTCTTCTTTGAGTTTATCTAAAAGTGCTACTCTTTCTGCTCTTACTCTTTCAACTTCAGCTTTTTGTGAACTTAATTGTTCAAATAACTTTGTCTGGGAAGCAATGAGTTCACGTTCTATTTTAATTTGGGATTCAAGATTAGTTTTTTCAGTTTCAATTTGTTTTATTTGTTCTTGTGTTGCTAGTTTAATTTTGGATAACTCAGTGTTTTCAGATTCAGCAGGTATTTTCTCATCAGTAATTTTAACATCATTGTTCTTAGCAGTGTCATAAACGGTTACAACGGATTGGTCACCATTAAAACTGCTAGATATCACATCTCGGGTGTTTGTAATTTCTTGAAAAGAAGAGCTTACACCATCAGTTTGTTTTGTAGTTTTTTTCTCAGAATTCTCACCTATGGGGTTATTGGATAATTCATTTAGTTTTTTCTGAACATACCTATAATCAGATTGATATAGAGATTTACCTTTTAAGAGTGTGTCATGGATTGATTGAAGTCGTCCATTATCTCCAGAACCAGCATCAATTAGTTTTTTTACTTGAGGTAAAAGTGGGTTCTGCAAATGTTCTTTATGTTTAAAGACAATAGAGGAACTCAGTAATTTTTCAACATAGAGTTTGTCAGATTCAAACAGGCTCTGGTTCTTTCTAAGCCGTGTTCTAATATTATCTAATCTGCCTGGATCACCCTTGCCAGTATCAATTAAGTGGTCTATTCTGTCAATGGTTTCTTCAATGGTTAATTCTTGCATTTTCTCTACGGTGTAATCTCAGTATTTTTCTTTGATATAAGAATATTATAAAATAATTTTTCTCACAGCGTATTATCAATTGGATGGAGGTACAGATCATTGTGTTCTGTTGTATTGAATTTAGCTAAGAAATTACTAAAATGCTATGCTCACAATTCTAATTTTTGATGTATAAATATAGCCCAACAAATCATTGTACATGTCAAGCATAACAAAGTCTAAATTAAAATTTCTTCTGATTCTGCCTATACTTGCAGGTATTGTTTATTTTGTAACCAGTATTGGTGATTTTGATATCGTGGAAAGTATGGATACTAAAAAATGGATGTTAGACCAATTTGCAATAAATTATGAAGCAATGATGATTGCGTGTAGTGAAGACGGCATCAGTGCTGAAGAATTACAATCATGCCTTGATGCATTTGATGAAGTAAGGGAATTTTGTGCCATTGAGAGTGCAGAACAGTGCGGTGATGAAAAAATGGAACAGTTGGAACAAAAATTATTAGACACATGATGATGTATTTTTATGAAAAATTACGGTACAAATTCTTTTGAGAGCAGACAGCATGCTTATGCTCACAGTATTTTTTTCTTGTACTTTGAGTTCTACTTTTAAGAGTATTTCACAAACAGTCCAGAACCTTTTTGACTCCAATAGATCTATGAATTAATGTACTGGAAATTTTGAATCTATCTCTCTTTTTTGCCTTCAAGAATCAATTGAAGCCTTTCGATCATCATATTATGAATTATTATTTCCAATTCAATTGAAGAATTATCGACTATTCTCTTGCATTGTTTGATCTCTTCATGTAGTCTTTCTCTGATCTCCTGATCTTGAAATATCTGTTTTTTTAACAAAAATGCTTCTTTTTGGTTTTTTACAAAAATCTGTAGCCAATAATATCCCGTCTGACTGTCATCAATATCAATTTCCGTTATTTTCAACTAATTCATTTTAATATCGTGAAGTTAAGTTCTAGGAAGATCCAAAAACTTGATTATTTGCTTAGTTGGAAAATAGGCTGTTTTTAATGACAAATCTTTGCTGAAATGCTAAACAAAATCTATGAAACAAATCGGTGTTAAATTCTTTTTTGTTTTCACTGTATCAATCAGGACTATTTCCAACAAATCACAATACACGTAATTATCTAATCAGTTCCAGTAATGACATGTTTACCACGATTTGATATTGAACGTGTCAAGAGCCCTGATGTGGAAGTGTAGATGCAATCAAAGAATCAATAAACAATCTTAAGAAAAATGAATTAGTTTTTGAGATTCCTCAACCAAAAAAACGGTTTTTTACACACAGAAGAATACAATGACTTTAAAAAATCATAAAAATCACTATAACCTAAAAGTACTCCGAGGTTATTGAATATCAATTATCTTAGAAAATTTTAAAATCATTCTCAAAAATGGCTCGCATGATGTTACAGAAGAGCAAGAAAGAGAAGATGCTTTTTCAACACTAAGAATATTCTTCTTTAGAATTCTTAGCCATTTGACGGACCATTTTTCGATATACGTCTGCATACAATTTCATTTTAGAAATCTCTTCATCATTTTTATCTTGTATGTGGTCATCGTTAATTTGATGTGACATATAACATAGTCTGAAAAAAATGGAAAAATGAACTACATTTAAAAAATTGACCTTTTGGCAAATTTCCAACAAATCCTAACGTATCATATTCTCTAGTCATAACGAAACATAACACAAAATCACGCCCAGGAAGGGGGATTCTATTTTTT
>JABDKK010000080.1 GCA_013002265.1 Candidatus Nitrosopumilus sp.
TCACTAGACCGTCTATTTTTATTTCGCCATTTTTTGATTTTCCTTTTAGAATAAGTATTCCTTCATTAGGATGTTTCATTTGGCAGTAAGAAAGAATGCTATCAAGAACATCCTTTTGGAGTAACACTTTACGCTCAAATTTTTTTGATTTAAAAATCACAAAACCACTTCATTTACGAACTAAATTAATTTTAAGATGCGAGTAGAGTATATTTTGTATTTGAAAAATGTCTTAATTTAGATTCAATTTCTGAGAAAAGTTTTGGGATTTTTGATTCAATTTCATCAATTTCGTTTTGTAGAGTTTCAGATTTTGATTCATGGTCGTTTTGAAATGACTCTGCTTTATTTAATTCAGATTCCAATGAATCCAATTTAGTCGGTCTTAGAGCTTTTAGATCATTTCGTATTTTTACTAATTTTTCCTGATATTCGGTGATATTTTTAATAAAACCATCCAAGGCAATTTCAGTTTCAGTAAGATGTGAAAATGTCTTATCAGTATCTTTTACAGATATAGATCCTGAAGTAATCGCCTTTCTAATATTTTCCAGAATAACAATAACGGAGTCTTTGTTTTCCAAAGTCATAACATCAAAAGGGTTATGGTTTAGCGATGTTAAGATATTTTTTTGATCTTTATCAAGTGAAGATGCATATTCATACCTACTCAAAGGTCTAGAAATTTTAGTGAATTGGGCATCAATTTCATTTTTAATGTTGGATTTTTTTGATTCAAAATCAGTTAATGATTTTTTTAAATTAAGATATTTTTGATATTCATCTGAAGATTTTATTTTGTCAATTGAGTTTTGTAGTGAATTTGATTTTTCTTTTAATTTTTCTATATTTTCATTATTGTCAGAAATTCTTTGTGTTTTTTCAATTTTGGTTTGTTTTAGAAAAGAAATTTCTTCAAGAGAACTAATAATTTTTTCATGTGCTACTTTGGAAGTTTCAAAATTTCTGAGAATTTTTTGAATCTCAGAATGGTTTGAATTCATCACTTCTAGATTGTCTTTTAATTGTGCAGCGTATTTTTTAGCAAATATGTGAATAACCCTTGTTTGCCTACCTAGAACATCACCAACTATTTTTAAAATATGGTTTAGGGAATCATTTAATTTTTCAGCATTATTAATTGAGGAAATTTTCGGTAGTGGTGTGACTCCTTTTTTGATAACATCGATTACTTGTTTTTTACCTCGGACAACAATGATTGCAAGGTGCTTGTCAATATCATCCACATTCAGATTGTCTTTTTCTAAAAGATTTCCAATTTTTATCAGCTCATCAATTAAAGGAGCAGTGTTATTTCTCAAGTGTTTGATTTCAGAAATAGTTTGAGATTCTCTTAGTTTTAGGAGGTCATTTACAACTTTGCTTACCTCAGATAATTTAATCTCCTTTTTTTCAGTAAATTGGGTTTCGGGTGTTTTTTCCTGTTTCTTTTTACCCCATCCAAAGACCATTTGATAATATTATTTGTGGGGGATTAAAAATGGTTGTACAAAAAAATATTTAAAATCTACAGAATTTGAGTTGAGATGCATGAAAAAAATAGCAAAAAAATCATTTCATTCAGGCCTAGTTAAAAAAACAATCAAAATCAATGCATCAAAGGAGAAAGTTTGGAGGAAAATTAGCAATATCGTGGGTCTTCCAACTTGGCTTGTGGATGTTAAAAAGACAGTGTATCTTTCAAAGAAGAAAAAAGATGTGGGGGCTGTGAGGTTGATCACCTTTACAGATGGAAATCAAATTGAAGAGCATGTGGTAGCATGGAAAAATGGAGAATTTTTCACATATGTTGCAACAGAAGGATTACCACTAAGAGCATATGTTGCAACAATTTCAATCAAGATTAAATCTAAAAATCTTACCGAGTTAACATGGCAGTCATATTTGAATAGTAAAAAGATGACAGAAAAACAATTTGCTGAATTTATGAGATATTTGGGTTCATTTTATGAGGCCTCACTTGAAAATCTAAAAAAAATACTTGAAAAATAACACTAGGTAATTTGTAGATTAAAGTGTAAATAGGATAAATTAAAATTCATAGTATGAGTGATATGAGATTCACCATAATTGGAATTGCGTTAATTTTTGTCGGTTTTATAATTATGGGGTCACTTGGACATGAGTATCAAGCAGCAACTTTAGAATCAGACGAATTTGGAACATGTTATGAATATTTTGATGACATGCCTCCGGCTGAAATTGATTGTTCATTTAAGATAATGGATCAAGTGTTATTTTTTGGTCTTGTGATTGGATTTATTGCCTCAGGAATAATCGCACTAGTGAAGGGTGCTCGAGGAGATTGGGACAACAAAGTAAAACCAGAAGATATGGTAGGTCCAGGCGGAACCCAAAACGACAGTTCAAAGTCAGACAAAGAATAGAGAATTTTTCTAGAGGGTAACTTCTTGGACGAGTTTACTCATTTTTAGTGGATTTGAAATGATTTTCTTTGTTCCATAAGAGTTTGGGAATTCAATTCATCTGGCGTATTGCCAAGGCAGTCATAATCATAATTTCATTAAAACCTGTGAATTTTTTTATCATTTAGCTACTCAACAACGTCAATTCCATTGAAGTCCAGTATTGCAATTTCTAAAAGAATTGAGCCGAAAATTTCACTTAAGATGAAATTTAGACCCTCCTTTGCAATATTTTCAACAGTTGCATCAAAATTGGATTTTTCTAAAAATGTTTAATCATGTCCGTAGTCTCAAAATTATTAACAATTACTAGAAATTTAAATCTCAAATTTACCCTATATCTTCAAGAGATGAATTTAGCCTAATGAAATTTTTTTATTCATTATTTTAAATAAATTAAGATCATTATTTGAGAATTGGAAAAATAATATCAGATTACTTTGAGATTTGAGTACGATCTTCTCTCTTATTACCAGATATGTTCTCACATTTTTTAGAATTCTCTTCCTCAAGTCTCTGATAACATATTTCGTCATAGGGCATTATTTTTCTAGTATATTATTGCAAAATTTGCATTTAAGCTTAAGGATTGACCCAATTGTCAGTCATAAAATAATGTCTGAAATAATTTATACAGTCATAACATCATCTAGAAAAAAGTTCAGTTAGGAACATTTTTTGTAACTGAATAATTGAGTAGTCCATTTAAGGGAGGAATGGTGTTTTTTGTGGGATTGTAATATTGTTCATACTGTCAAGACATGAAAAAGTATCAATTTCTTTTTCAAATTATTTGACAAAACTAAACATTAATTTGAAAAATTGTTTTGGAAACATATCAAGACTGAATTTCAGAGAGAAGAATTAAAAATCATTTTCAATAATTTTTTTCATATTATTCATTAATTCACTTAGTTCAGCCATTCTTTGATCAAATTGTTGGTCAGTTAGATTATCAGGTTTTGTCAAAGTAAGAGTCACCTCAGAAGAATCACCACTTGCAACAACTCTCATTGGCACATTCCATGAAGATTCTTCATCCACATATTGATGATCTAAAATACCACGTGATTTATCCTCGTTAAATTTTAGTTGTGATTTTCCATGAGGCCCTGTAAAAAACCACCAACCATCATCATTAATTTTTGCATCCGGCATCATTTTTGGAGGAACGCTCAAAATTGCATCAAAGGCATCGCCTGTTTTTTTATTAACAGTAAAAGTAATGGTTCTAGACCTAGTCATGCAGGAAATAGCAAATAATGATTAAAAAAGATATAGTATCATGGATAGGATTTAATGAATGGCAATTATTTATTCAATAATTCTTTGATTTTTTTAAGATTTGCAACATTTGATTCGTGAAACATTACCATTGATTCAGCTAATGAGTTGGGCAAAACTGTTTTTAGATTTTTTACAAGTTCATCGCCACTGTTGATCATATTATCAATGAGTTTTTCAATCTCATTTTGCTCATCAGTCATCACAGTAAGTAGTCAGGTTTACTAATTATCTTTTTTAATCAGTGTTGAAGTTGATCGCACTTTGTCTAGTTTTTGAATATTCCAAGATACAATTTCTCGGATTTTTTCGAAATTTTCTGCCTGTAATTTCACTAGCATGTCATGAGTGCCAATAGTCTCAAAAACATCTTTGACTTGCTCAAGTTCTTTTAGTTTTTCAATAATTTCAGATTCTGCACCAAGCTCACAATTTAGCATTATATACGCATCAGTCATCAATAAAACAAAGATTATTGATTATTTAAAGATCAACAATTCAGGTATGTCTTACCAAGTAACATGTACCAAGTCTTTTAGGTTTCTTCTGGGTTTTGGGAATTTTGTTTGTTCAGGGTACCCGATGCATAATAAAGACGAAGGAACAAGATCAGTGCCCAATACATCCATTACTTTTTGTTCATCAAACATTCCAATCCAGATTGAGCTTAACCCTAATGCCTGTGCAGCCAATTGGGAATACCCTGCAGCTAGTGTTGCATCCTGTATTGCAAATTTTTTTAAAACATAATCTGGAAAATCAAATTTTACTCGAGATGGGTTTTTACAAAAAGCCAGAACAACAGGTGCATTAACGTACGGCTGTTTGTTACATGCATCTACAAGTAATTTTTTCTTTTCGGGACTTTTAACATAGAAGATCTCAAACCCTTGAAAATTTCCAGCAGTAGGAGCTGTGTCAGCTGCTGCAATAATTTTATCAATCTTTGTGGTTTCAACTGGTTTATCAGAAAATTTTCTAGTGGAGCGTCTCTTTGACATTACAGCAAACAAGTCAGTATCTACGACTTCTGTAGGTCCAGACTTTAAGATAAAATCAAGTAATTGGTTTCTAACCGTTGGATCCTCAGACTTTGGAGTAATTTTTGGCTCATATCCTAATGGGTAGATTTTCTCTTCCTTATTTTCTGAATCCATAAAATGTATTAAAAAAATAAACTATTAAAGAATTATAAAATTTTACATTGGTCTAAAGAATCATTCCGATTCAAATGAATCACAGCCAGAAGTGCATGGTTTGTTCATTACGCCCTCACATTTTCCTGTTTCATCATGCATTATTCTATGGTGACCACAAATCTTACATTTTTCTCTAAAATGTGCAATAAGCTCTGCAGTGGAAATATCTGATTTTTCAATTTTGAATAGAGTATCTTGACTCATAAATGCCTTCAGAAATTATGTAATTTTAAGGATTTGGAAAAGCTAACAATCAGCATTTTATTGGAAATGAACAAAATTATTCTAAAAAATCATCTTCGAATTACTAAATACTTGTTTTATGCAGTTTTGGGTTTTTCATGAAATTTCTAAAAATTATTGTCAAAAACAATTTGTGTTTTACTAAAGTGAGTTTTTAATTTTATTTTTTAGATATCTTTTTTGATTTGTGAATTACTTTAGTGCCCATTTTTGCAGTTTTTAGTTTCTTAATTAGACTCAGACCTACTTTGAAGAATTTGAAAATGGAGAGTATGGGAATAAGAATCAGCATAGTGATGTCTATCCAATATTTTTTAATGAATTTTTTTGGATCTTTGGTTTTTCGGTATTTAAAATAAAGATCGACAATCAGTAATAGAATTAATGGATAAATTAAAAATTCAAAAAAGGGCTTCCAGTCTGGTGAAATAGCAATTGGAGGTTCAGATAATCCAATTATATCATGCCCATATGCCAAAACATCTACCAAAAACAAGGATGCAATAGCAACTATACTCAAATCCAAAATCGCAAAAATATTCATAATAAGATCACCATGATTTAATATTTATTCAAATATCAAGATTCATCCTATAGCACTAGTGATAGTGTAATAATTGAAAACGCAGTTATGGCATAGAATGCATAGAAAGCTTTTCTGTAACGCGGAATAGAACGCACATTTTTTGGGTTAAATTTTGTAATCATGTTTTCCTCCTTTGATAAAAAGCGAGAACGTTGTGATAAAACTCACAACATGGTTCTGGTCTAGGGAAACATTGTTCTCGCATATGTTTCATACTCATTTAGTAATAATATACAGTGGTAAGCTGATTAGCTTACCAGTAATTTCCCCTAAACAGATAGTCTATTTTACAACACTGTATTGTCCTTCTTAAAAAATAAAAAAAATAAAAAAAGATAGTTCTAAAATTCTATTACAGATCCTGCAGTTATTGTGTATTTTTGAGACTGCTGCTCTCCGTGAACGTCATACCATGATACATTCAAATTGACTTTGTTTCGGAGTGCAGATTCTACTGTTATTTGACTTGCTTGTCGTAGTCTATCCTGAATTGGTTTTTCTTGATTTGTTGTTTGTTGGGATAATTTCTCCATAAACTATGATTAAAAATCCAGATTTAGCCCAAGGAGTGTAAATTAATTTTTGATCGATTGACGAATATTGACAATATATGTAGAATCATTTTGATAAAAGGATTTTAAAAAATATGCCTGGAAAGTGAACAGTTGAGAAAGTGTGACGTCTTAAAGTTGAATATATGTCAAATCAGTTTGCTATAATTGATTTTAACCATGTTTAAATTCTTGTTTCATTTCTTTGAATGATTCCAAATATTGTTTTTTCATCAAGTTTTCAGGCATTTTCTTATTATTCTTGTTTTTTTGTGCAGTTTTAGATTTGTTTGAAGTTTTGCTCATGCATGATATGGTACTGTTAAAGATAATATCATGTCTGTTGACTTGTGGTATGCCATGAATTATTTTTGCTGTTAAGCGCGCCGGGAAAGGGATTCGAACCCCTGCACGCTTTCACGTAGCCGTTTTCGAGACGGCCGCCTTACCACTTGGCTATCCCGGCATCTTGTGTGTAATTTTCTCCATAATAAAGCAAATCAGAAAATAGATTACTAGATTTTATCAATATCAAGTAGTTCATCATGGAATTTCTTTATGATCTGATCTTTGGTATTGCTCCACTCCTCTTCAATCACAGTATCTGAAAAAATTGATGAAAAATTATCAAATTCAAATCCTAATGCAGAAACAATCTCTTCTCGCTCATATCTAGATAAAGGAAAGTATGAAACAATCTTTGTGATAATTCCAGAGTCACTCTTAAAATCAAAAATTTTTTCCTCTAATCTAGATGAAATTTTCAGTTTTGACATAGCAAATTAACAAATGCTGTAGCATATTAAAAATGATTTTTTCAAAATCTATCACTACAAAAGGATAAACACAAAATAGAACAAAAATTCAATGATTCTCAATGGGGTTAAATCTAAAAGATTTGGTTGTAAGAGAAAAGACAACTCTTGAGGCATTCTCAAACAAAGTCGTTGCAATTGATGCTTATAATGCAATTTACCAATTCCTAGCCAGTATTAGAGGTCCTGATGGACTACAGTTATCAGATTCAGAGGGAAGAATCACTAGTCATTTGAGTGGATTGCTATACAGAAATGTCAATTTCCTATCACTAGGAATAAAACCAGTCTATGTTTTTGATGGGAGACCCCCATCTCTAAAGACAGCAGAGATTGAGCGAAGAAAGCAGATCAAAAGAGATGCCACTGTAAAATATGAAAAAGCAATTGCAGAAGGAAATATGGAGGATGCAAGAAAATATGCACAGCAAACAACTAGCATGAAAGATGGAATGGTAAAAGAATCAAAAGAACTATTATCTTATTTTGGAATACCATACATCGAAGCACCTTCAGAAGGAGAAGCAACTGCTGCACATCTAACCAATACAGGGCAAGCATATGCGGCTGCAAGTCAGGATTTTGATTCTATTTTATGTGGTGCAAAAAGACTCATAAGAAATTTTACAAACAGTGGAAGAAGAAAGATTCCTAATAGAAACACATACATCGATATCTTGCCGGAAATCATAGAGACTCAAAAAACATTAGATGAGTTGGGATTAACTAGAGAAGAATTAATTGATGTTGGAATTTTAATTGGAACAGACTTTAATCCCAATGGTTTTGAAAGAATTGGTCCAAAGACGGCACTAAAGATGATAAAGCAGCATTCAAGATTAGAGGACATTCCACAAATTCAAGAACAGTTACAAGAGATTGATTATGAACAAATCAGAAAGATCTTTTTGAATCCCGCAGTGGCCGAAGTTGATGAAATTATTTTTGATAATGTAGATTATGGTGCAATTACAAACTATTTGGTCAAAGAGAGAAGTTTCTCTGAAGACAGAGTACTATCAACTCTTAATCGACTAAAAAAAGCACTGGAGAAAAAGAGTCAGAATTTAGATCAGTGGTTTTAAAATTATTTGAGTTTAATTACTAGTCATTCCAATTTTATAAAATGCCTCAAACTGAAGCAAGAAAAACCCTCAAAGATGCGCCAGTCATGTGGAGAAGAATAAACTCGATAGGAATAATTATGGATTGTAATTCCACATATGCTGCCAATCTAGGATATGCAAAATCAGAGATTCTAGGTAGGCCAATTTTTGAGCATGTACCAAAGGATTCATGGACAGAAATGAACAATTCATTGAAGACATGGTTTGAGACAGGCAAGGTAACTGACAGAAAGATCACATTCAAAAGACAGGACGGGAGTTCATTTCCAGGATTGCTGCAGGCAACCAGCCTATTCGATGAGAAGAATAATTTGATCGGCAGCAATACTGTAATTTTTGATTTGAATCAAATGACTGAAGAAAAGATTGCAGAGTATGAGGAATTTTTCAATGATGCAAATAAAAAATTAGATGAAATCAAAGAGAAAGAATATGGCAGCATGGATGAAGAGTCAAAATCAGAGTACGACGGGTTGAAAAAAATGTTTGAGATGCTCTTGGCTGTGGATTTGCATGAATTAAAAAAGAAATAACTTATCTAGTTTCATCAATTGATTTTTTTATCTCATCAAATGCGCTTTGAATTTCATTAACCGCAGCACCATCCTCAAGTGTACTGACATCACCGATTGTTTCATTGTTTGCAATTGCTTTGAGTAGTCGTCTCATAATTTTTCCACTACGTGTCTTTGGAAGTCGTGAAACAAAATAAATTTGCTTGGGGGTTGCAATGGCACCAATATCTTTTCGTATTTTTTCAGATAATTCGTTTTCAAGATTAGTTGAGCCAGTCACTCCTTGTTTTAGTACTGCAAATGCAATTATTACTTCGCCTTTGACATCATCTGGAATTCCACATACGGCAGCTTCTGCAACGTCACTATGAGACACAATGCAGCTTTCAAGTTCAGCAGTTCCAATTCTATGTCCTGCAACTTTTAGTACATCATCAGCACGTCCAAGTAGCCATAGGTATCCATCCTCATCCTTTAGAGCATAATCGCCAGGATAGTAACAATTCTCATATTTTGACCAGTAAACTTTTTTGTATTTTTCATCATCGCCCCAAAGTGTCAAAAGCATTCCAGGCCAAGGATTTCTAATTACTAGATATCCCTTGGTATTTGCTGGAACATCATCACCATTTTCATCAACTACTGCTATATCCACCCCGGGTATAGGAAGGGTTCCAGAGCCAGGCTTTA
>JABDKK010000102.1 GCA_013002265.1 Candidatus Nitrosopumilus sp.
AACGGATTAGAACAGAACCAAAATGAGATCGCCGATATGATAAAAGAAAATACAATTGCATTAGATGCACAGATTGTCGCACTTCAAGCAGAATTAGAGAATCGAATCGCACTTTTAGAAGCAAAAGTTAGAGGTGAAATAGCTGCTAATTGTACTGTACGTGGACCAGGTGTTGACTTGCATGGGTGTGACCTCAGTAACGCTAGACTCAATTTCAATTGGCTCAGTGACGCTAACCTCAGTTTTGCTGACCTCAGTTTTGCTGACCTCAGTAACGCTGACCTCAGTTTTGCTGACCTCAGTAACGCTAACCTCGCAGGTGCTAACCTCGCAGGTGCTAACCTCCATGGTGCTAGCCTCCGTGGTGCTAACATGGAAGAAACCCACCTCAATAGTGCTGACCTCACCGGTGTAGACTTTACTTTTTGTGTTGGAACACCTATAGGAGTACCTAATGCAGGATCACTGCCAACCTGCTCATAAAACTTCAAACCCTCTTTTTCTTTTTTCTAATCGCTAGTCAGTCTCATCCTCGTCGGAACTGCGCCTTGCAGGCCTGATTGGGACATACATGATTGTCAATGCAACGTATCGCAAAATTCGGTATTTAGCACTCACTGAGAAATTGTTCATCCGGGTTTTATACGAATTTTGAAAGCGCAAGATATGGAAGAATTTCACTATCAGCTGAGCTGCGGATGCCTGATCCACGACGACTCTGGCGAACTGCACGCGGAGTGTGTCTCTCATGAGCAGATGCATTTCGCACAATAATCATGACTTTTCTTTTTCTTTTTTCTAAAATCAATTGATTGTTTGTCTACAAATTTTGTAAATACTAGTTTTCGTTTATTTTTTTAATGCCAAGTAAAAAATCAATCTCAACTAGAAAAATTAAGACCGTCAAAGGATCACGTGGACCAAAAGGCAAATCTGGGCCAAGAGGACCACGAGGACCACCTGGCAAACCTGGAAAAAAAGGTCCAAAAGGCCTAGGTAAAAGAGGCCCTCCTGGTAGACGAGGTCCACCCGGACCAAAAGGCCCACAAGGAGAACAAGGCCCACAAGGAGAACAAGGTCCACTTGGTCTACAAGGCATGCAAGGTCCACCCGGATCAGAGGGATCAGTTGGTCCTCAAGGACCAGAAGGTCCAGACAAACCATTTATCGGTGAAGTTAGACTGTTTGCTGGAAATTTTGCACCAAAGGATTGGGCCTTTTGTGAGGGACAACTCCTTTCAATTGTTGACAACACAACTCTCTTCAGTATTTTGGGCACCACTTATGGTGGAAATGGACAAACAACATTTGGACTTCCAGATCTAAGTGATCAGGAACCAGGAACAGTTCACTACATAATTGCATTACAGGGACTGTACCCTTCACACAATTAGATAAATACAATCCCCTCCTTTTTTCTAACAAATACTCAGCTTTTACCACTACTCTAAGTATATCCAAAATTCTAAAACCATGAATATCTCGGCGAATCTCAAATACTTCATTTACGATACAATTTGGAATTTTTTTCTGAGATTGAATATTGAATTGGAAGAAATCTACAGCAAGGATTGGAAGTAACTTTATGATATCATTTTTTGGCTCCTTTGCTACGTTTGATTTTGTGACTGATGTGCCTGATGATAGTCTGATTCTTGGCTCTGCTATTTTTTCTGGAGTTATGATGATGCTGTCTGTGGGATATGAGATGAGAAGGTATGCAGAAGGAATCTAAATATTCCAATTCAAGGTGCTGGTATGCCAGGGCACTGTCGTATCTGATACTGATTCATGGTGAAGAAGATTAAAAAAATTATCAAAGAATGGATCTTATTTCTTTGACTTTTTTGCTGTAGATTTTTTAGCTGCAGATTTCTTTGCTGTTGTCTTTTTAGCTGCAGTTTTTGGTTTAGCTTTGGTAGCCATCTTCTTTTTTTAAAATATGATTTCATTTCAATAAACATAATGAATATTATTTGATTGCATGCATAAATTACAAAACACTTCTCTAGTGGAATTATCTAAAAACAGTTTTTAGAATTTGCTGGAACACATAACCAATCTTCACTGCCGTTGCCGAATCTCAACCAGAGGAACCCGTATGAGGTGTATCTGCAACACAGTGAAACCAACTTTATGAAATAATAGCATGCTTTATCAGTGTAGAACGTTCATTACATAACATGAATCGTTGCAGTAAGAGAAGAATGGATATTTTTGATCATCTCTTTACATTTACAATGAACAACTCTGATGGAAAAAATTAGAATTCACCCCAGCACAACACTATTCTAAATGATCTGGTTTTATCTTTCCAGTTCCAATGTAATTTCTTGCGGGAGATTATCATCAGGATAAGAGATGGGGATTACCTATACTTTCAGTCAGCTGCCAACAATTCAGGATTGAGAGTAGATGAGAAACTAGAGGAGATCATCCAATATTGCATAATTATAGAGAGAAACAGGAAGAGATTTACCCAGAAATTACTTTACTAGACTTTGGGTCCTACTTTCCATTATGATCCTTGAGAATCAACAAAAACGTTATACATTTTCATTTTCCAAAACCATCCATGTCATCTAATTTGTGGTGTTTTCATTGTTCACTCATAGTTGACCATCCAACTGAGAAGGGAAAATGTAAATGTGTATGTCATAAAGACGATTGATTAAAGGCAGTTACTTGAAAGATTTTTTTAACTACTAAACAATTTGAGAAAAACTCACATTTTTATCGGATTTTCTAATTTGCTCAGCCTGAAGTTTTCTCAGTTTTGCTATCAAGCCATCATCAAGTATTATTGTGATTCTTTTTGCCATGAAGATACTATGCTGTTATAAAATTAATACAAAGATATTCAATCTACGTCAAACCTGAACCAATTTTTTCTTGCAATTGGGACAAAATATTACTAAAACACCATGTTCCAAGAACTGTGTAAAATCACAATTAACACACTTCCAAACGCTCATCTCCATTATCATATAGTTCTATGACAAACTGTAATAATAATAGGTTCATTCAGGAATTGAACATTTGTTCATTTAAGTTGGTTTTAATGAGAATTGCTTTGTCTAGAGTTTCATCTCTGTCATATTTTTCCTGCAACCAACACACTTTGGATTTGGCACATCAGAGTTTAGTACAAAGTAAATATCACAATCTATGCATTTCCAAATAATTACTCCCATCATGTCTAATTGTAGGCAAAACTCAAATAAAAAATCAATGACACAAAAAATGAACTATTGTTTGATTTAGTTTAATTAAAGTACCTACAAGTCTTCAGTCATGAAATTACTATATTCAGTAATTATAAAATATTCATGTAGTTTCTAACTAAACACCTGAACTTTGACATTCGTATCGTCTGACAATATCCTTTTTGCATGAACCTCGCAGTATCGCATGATATCTCTAAAATACGGCTTTGAGTCATTGCCACGAAAGTAATGCCTCATCAACTTGACATATCCTTCGGCATTGCAGTAAAGGGCATTGCATATCAAAAAAATCTCTCCATTCTGACCAAGTGAGCAACATGCCAGACACACCTACGATGATACCAATGATCACACCTGACCCTGCATTCGTTCAAGTGAAGTTGTTTTTTGCATAAGGTGCAGGATATGACCATGATGACTTGTAAAGATCAGTTTGTGGGATTTGCTTAAGAGGGACGGGTTATTGTAAAATGCAAAGTGAATAACAATACTTTCAGAAAGGCTATCCAAACTTTACAATGATAAAAACAATTGGATGGCAGTTCCATTTGCAATAATGTTCACTTATGGTTACGTATTTGAAAATGTGTACATTATGGTAATGTTTGGGATAATGTTACTGGCATTTTTACCTGGTATATTTTCAATTGTTTTGGCACCTGGTATTACAATAAAATTTATCAAACTACACAAAAGATTTCAAAGGAAAACCGACTACAGATATTTCTTCATAGAGAATAAAATTCCTGCACCATTGTCAATCAAGTTTGCATTTGTAAATTCACTTTACACCATCTCCATTATGTATTCATTTCTAAACTGGACAGGATCAATGAATATGTCACAAGAAGTATCATCACTAATAGGAATGATGATAGTAATAACAATGCCTTCACTCTTAATTGGTTCCGTACTTCATATCTCTTCGATATTATTAAAGTACACAGGACTGATGTTTGAAAATAAAAAAGAGGAGACAACAATTAAGGTGGGTGCAGAATTTAATAGTAAATTACAATGGGTTCTTTCTCCAATTCTGGTAATTTCCTTAGTTCATAGTGCTCTAGTAAATGACTTGGATTTACCATTTTTTCTTGGTGCAGTTTTTGCAATCCTTGTGATAGGTATCTTCTCATCTTTTGTTAGTTTCTATGTTTTGAAGAAGAAGCATATAGAAAAAATGAAAGAAGGTATCTAAGAAATAATTTAATAAAAAAGACAATCCAAATTCAACTTAAAGATTAGATTAATCTAAACATTTCTCATTAAACTAAATAATTCAAATTGTAGATACTCCTGAGATTAGTTATTCCATGGCATCCAATGGATTGGGATTTTCATAATCTTAGATGGCATTGTGAAATTAATTATCTTGTTGCTGATTTTTTTGCAACGTATTCGGATTCACTTTCGTCAATTATGCTCTGTATTCTGCCAGCAAGTAAATGCAAATCCAGATCAGGCTCTGCAAACACCAGCAGAAGATGATCACAAATATTCATAGTAATTATTGATACTTTTTCTCTGCTAATTGTAGAATATTTGAACTTGCCAAGAGAATCATTAAAATCATTTCTAAGGCAGGATTCTAGGGCTAGTTTTACGTATGTCTGTCTTCTTTTTTCGTCATCCTCATGAGGTACAATTCCTTTTTTGAATCCTCCTGCAAATAATTTTCCTTGTTTGTTAATTAGTCCAGCAAATCTTAGATTTTCCAATTCTAGAATATTTTCACATAGTTTCTGCATTGATTCTTTAGGATTTTCTTCTGTTACTAAATGCATGACAGTAAGTTTGTTTAATTGTATTAAAATAGCTCAGATTATTTCTTCTAGTGGTAATTTTAAATTAGTTTTCCATACAATAATGCAACAAATAAAATTTTTAATGAGTATATACATGAGATGTTTAAAACAAATGAATGCTAAATTACTGTATGTCTTTTAGAATGTGTGTCCATTGTGGAAGGGAATATGAAGATGTTTTCAATAGAAGCGTATGTTCATCAGAATGTGAAACTGAAATTTCAAAGTAGTTATTTCATATAGAATCCACAACCTTTGCGGTTTTGTTTCAAATTATTATTTTCATGTAGCTATGCAAGAGGTGTTTATTAATAATGGATTTTTAACTACTGTGGAAGAGAAATGAAACAAATTCTAAAACAAAAAATTGATCCAGATAGTTTTGATAGGGAAACTATTCTATTGGGTATCTGGGAAACCAAACATAACTAATTTTTTCCTTATTTCTAATTTTATCCCTCACAAGATTATTCTAAACACTTCCCTTAAGGGATAATTTTTCCCCTCCATCATGGATGTATTCGGTTTAGAGCAGATACAGGCAACAATACTGGTAACAATAATCGATGTGGCACTGCAGGTAGGACTGGGATTTGGCCAGTCAGGCAATCCTTTTGATCCAAGAAAGCTACTAACATCAGCAATCATTGCAGTGGTTCTATCGATAACAATAGTTGGAACAGTGGTTCAGTCAATCCTTGAGGGGGCAGATGATCTTATCGTATTTCTTACACTGGTTGGAGTGGTAGGAACAATCGCAGGCATTGACACGCTGGTAAAAAACACTGGTAGTACAATTGCTGCCCGTGCAATACAAAGCAAAAAGAAATAGAGAAGTTTCTCTAATTCCTTATTTTTTATTATAACTCTGTAAATTATTCTGACAAAACAAGAACATCATATAAACAAAAATAATCCAAGTTTGAACACGTTTGTTACTAGTCAAAGCTAAGAATATCTTTTATCCTACGAAAACCATTCTAATGTCTCGTGATAGATGAATATATTGGTCATTTCTTTGAGGAAATCCTGTTAGTTATAGCATCTACGGCTGGAACTACTGTTTTTGCATATTTTCGATCTATCCGAAATAAACAAATTGAAAATGCTCTGGCATTAAACAAAATTCATCAGAGATCATGGCAGATTGAAAAATCCATTCTGCTGTTAGCTAAATTAACTGCAAATCAGACAAAGCAGGCTCATCCTGAAATTGATACTTCTAGTTTAGAGGAAGTTGTAAGAGAATTAATGAAAGACAATTCTACTTACGGGAACACGAAAGGATTTGGCAGTAGTGCGATACCTTGAGAACACCTGCAGAGTTTTACACACAGCCTAGAGAATTCTCTTTTTCTTTTTTTAAAAACTGCCATGTTAATTCCATTCAGTATTGTCTAAAAATTTCATACCTGCACAAAAAAGCAGGTTCTCTGAAATATCAACAGTTCACAACCGGGGTGGGTTATTGAAGAGTCTTCTTTAATTTCGTCGAACCTAAAATACTGCTGTTTCCAAAGTACATAAGTGAAAAGATATAATTTCTTAACTTTCATTTATTATCATATTTTTTTATAAACATCTGTTTAATTCAGAATATTCCTCTTTACTTCTTTCTCATTTTTTTATTATGGAAACTGTGATTAGATTGATTCAACACTTCTCATTTAGAATGGCATTACACTGGTTTTATGGCCTCAGAGCTAAACCACAACACTATCAAATCCACCATTGTTGCAATTCTCAAGGCAAACTTTGCACTATACACTACAACTGCAGAAGCTGACAAGCTTCAAAGTATAGATGTAGGATTCCCGTCAGGAAAAAGTGCACTTGATGACAAGATGCCACCATACGCATTTGTTAGAAATTTTGATACATCATTTGAAACTACATAAAAGATTGGCTCAGTTAGCAGCAATCAGATCATAGCACTAGAGCATTTTTTTCATTATGATATTACAATAGTTACACTCCAAAAAGACTCTTGAGAGGCAGAATTGAGCCTAGATAACTACCATGGGAGAGGGCGATGGCACAAACGTAGGATACATGATGCTTGATAATGAAACAATGCAGAAAGTATTCCAACCAATATTTGACAAATTAGAAATCTCGCATTCCAAAATAAGCTACGTGTACATCCATTATGCAGAGTTGGGAGGAAAATTTGCAGTTCATTTACATGACAAGCCTCATGCTGTTTACTATCTTCAAGTTCCAATGCATTGCGGTCACATCTATTTTCCAGACTTTGATGATTGTGAAATTACGGCTCCAATTGAAGGGAAATTTCTCCTAATACCTGAAGACATTCCTCATGGGATTAGTTAGCATAAAAACAAAACATTGAGAATTGCAATAACCATGTAGCTGGAGAATCTAGTTTAATCTCTACAATTGAGACAAATTGCCTCAAATGTATTTTCATCAAGTGTAATTGAAACTCCCGATGAAAAACACTTTGTACATGATCCTATTGTAGTAAATTCCATGGGATTTGCATTCTAAGCAAGGCAGATTTGAATTATTTTGATTAAATTTTGATTCGATCAAAGTAAACATTTCTTGGCAATCCCATACCCTTCCATTCCACGAGTAGAGTCTGGGAACAACTCTACATATTCTGCATAGTGCCCAAGTGATTCACTACACATCTTCAGGCGGTTCAATATCTTGCCTTTCTCATGCCATGCTGTTTCCTCAGAGGGATAGGCTGTGATGATTTGCGAGTAGATATCTATTGCCTCAATGAAACTGCCGTTTTCAATCATGACCTCAGCTTTGGAATACATCTCAACAATTTCTGGATCTTTTTCTTTAGGTTCTGTGTTAAACAGAATCGAACCGCCCACCAGAACTGCAAAGACTCCTGCAATTAGGGGAAACCATCTTCTAAGCATGTCTAACTACCTCAATCGAATATGAATTGTCTGAATCATAATCCATCTCCAGTACTGTCTGGCCTGCCAATTCAAAACATTTTGAATAGATTTTGCATTGAATCTCCGACCATGTTTTGCATATATTGTGCTTTGAGATAAACAGGTCAGAGTCTTTCTGTGGGAGTTTGTTAAAAAGCAGATGATTTCCCTTGTTCCATTTGAGGAAATGCTCTACCAAAATTTTATAGGTTACAGTTCCTACCTGGGCCTTTATTTCTGAAAAAACATATTGAGATACATATTCTGCAATCTCATCCGTTTTACTTGGATCAATTGCCTCAAACAATTTCTTTAGAATCGGCTTTGAAAGTGTAATGTCTCCTCTTTGAATCTTGTAATAATAGAACTGCACAAAATCAGTAATGACCTTTGATCCAAGTGTCCCTACACTGAGATTCATATCGTTTGCAATCTCTGTAAGTAATGCCAAATCCGATGATGCGATTCTTAGATTGAGTTGTTCTTTTCCCATGATCTAAAATCGATTCTGCGTTAATAGTATTATCGCTATCTTTGATAGCAATGATATCTTTTCTAGCATGCTAGTTAAGTAGGATTTTTGAAATTGTTTGATTTATGAACCAAAAAATAATTCAGAGACAACCATCAGAACCAAAAATTTCTTTACGGGATTATGATGACTACAAAAAATGTTTGCAGTGTGGACAAGAGTTGATTCCTTTCAAGCTTGGAGTCTGCGTATGTGGCAAACAGATAGGAAATACACAATATGTCCAAAACCCAGAAAGGTTTGCAAAAAGTAATTATGCCAATTTAGGTTGCAAAACAAAATCTGAGAAGCCAAGAATGAAGAAATTAATGGATAACTAATGAAAAAATTCAATCTAATATTATGTGATGAAATAGTAGTAATCTGTGCCACTGTGTTAGTTTCAAGCATAATGGAGTCATCCTATCTGAAAAAGATAGATGCTAACTGCACAAATCCTGTAAATCAGAATCTATTAGATGCATTTCAAACACAGTGTGATAAAGCACATTTTTTCAAATATTCTGGATTCACTTGGGCAAGTGATGGTGAAAAGCGCTATGACTGTGGATTTCTAGTTCGTCAGAGTTTGTTGAGTGCAGTATTTGACTGAGATAAACATTGATGAGTATTTGGCAGGTTGTGAGTATTTGAAAGGATGGGTATTCAAAGTACAGATGTGGGAGGAATCCATGTTGCAGGAACTGATGAACATGATAAAACATGGATTAGTACCTACAGTAGACGACGATGAGATTGTATTTCATATAAAAGTAAACGTTACATACAATCCAAATAATGGAAAAACTTGCTTCAATCTAAGTGATAATCCTTCTTAGAACCAACTCCATTTGCAGTTTAATTGTACATTTACATATCAGCTAACTCTTGAGATTAGAATTTGTTAAATGGCTTTGAAGCCAACTTCACATCTTCCCCTTTGACCGTTTTTCTTCCTGCATGATTTGCCATATCAACTGCACTTTTTGCAATCGCATTTCCAATATCTTCAATAATTCTTCTTAATTCATCAGCTGACTCATCACTAACTCTCTCGGCACCAGCTTTTTTCAAAATCCTATACATTGCTGATAATCCTAATTCTGAAGATTTCATATGTCTGGTTTGATTTTTTTCCGAAAAAAGTTAATGAGTGAAAAAATATCACAAAGGAATCGATTTATACAGACTATTTTAAGAATTGTTAAAGAAATGACATGGCTTTATGATTCTCATATTCATTTATCTGATCCTGAATATGCATCATACATAGAATTTATTTTAAATGAAATGAAAATGCTACAAATTAAAGTCTGTTGTGTTTCAATGGACTATGAAAATTCACTTCAAACATTATTACTTGCAAAAAAAAGTAATAATGTTTTGCCTTTCATTGGCATTCATCCTGAATGCGCATATGATGATCTTGAATCTATAACCAAATTAATTGAAGTAAATCAAAATATTATATCTGGAGTTGGAGAAATAGGCTTAGATCCAACTTATGCAAAGAACAATGAAGATTCAACACGTCAAGTACATGTTTTTGAAAACCTATTAGATGTTGCAGAAAAGTATGACAAACCAGTATCTATTCATTCAAGAAAAAGTTTAGATGATATTTTTCAAATAATGGCATCCTATAATACCAAACATGCATTGTTACACTGGTTTGACGGAAGTAAAAAACAACTGCAAAAAGCAATGGATATGGGATTTTTTGTTTCATATGGACCTGTAATAGTATATGCAAATGACAAGCAAGCATTACTTTCAAAAACTGATGAATCTAAAATTTTGGTTGAAACTGATGGACCTGTAAGATTTTCTAGGTGCTTTGAGATGAAATCTGGTCAAACAAGCTTTATCCCCAGTGTGATATTTTCCATTTCTAAAATTCTTGAAAAGTCCTTTGATGAAACAGCAAAACTGCTAGAAAAAAATTCCAAGGCATATTTGGGAATATAGGTATAAAATACCCTATTTCAATAAAAAATCGTGGATAGAATAAAGCGACTTTCGTACCAAGTACTTGATACACATAAATCAAAATTTGGTGAAGATTTTGCAGATAATAAAAAAATCTTAGATCAAATATCCATCATACGTTCTAAAGGTCTTAAAAACGAGATAGCCGGATATATAACTAAATTTATCAAAAAAGAGATTCGTGAAGAAAAAGTTAAGCAAGCTCAAATTCTTTCTTCAGAAAAAGCAGAAGAGGATATTGAGGAAGTTGAATCTGAAACTCCTGAAATCACAGAAAATTCTGAAGACATTCCAACAGAAACTGTCATTGAGACATCTTCAACTGAAGATACATCTGAAACAATTGAAAATAAGACCGAGTAAAAAATTAACACTTAATTTTCAATATTTTTACTAAGATAATTATGATTACTGTAAAACTTGTTGGTGGTGCCAAAAAAATTTTTTTAACAGATAAAATAGAACTTGATAAATCCGATATTTCTATTCAGGGATTAATTGATTTGTTACTGGTAGAAAAACCAAAAAACACTCCAAAACTTGATACTGAAAATATTTTGATTGCCATAAATGGTACTGATTCGTCTGCCATGGAAGGCAAATCCACAATCATAAAAAATAATGATATTGTTAGCATCATTCCAGTCATTCACGGAGGTTCAACTAAAACAATGTCATTTGAAATTTTAAAAAAACAAATTCGGATCATTTCAATTAAAGGACAAAAATCAACAGATGAAACTTTTCTATTAGATTTAAGAAAAAAATACCCAAAAATTAAATTTCAGGCCATTTCAAGTGATTTTGTTTTAAATAAATATCATTTAAAAAAAATACTAGACTTGTCTTTTGAAAATGAAAAAAATAAATCTTTACTCTCTAAAAAAATTGAAACAGATATCCTAATGCGTTTTGCATTAAGCAAACAAATTTCAGATGCAATCAAAATTGCTGGCATCAAACCAAAAAATGATTTTATTTTGATAATGATTGGGAATAAAAAATATCTAGATTTAGTCTCTAATGCATTGAAACCTCTCTCCGCTGATTTATTTAAAAAAAATCATTCTGATTATCTAAAAAAATATTTTCGAATTTCAAAAAAGCAACTTGAATCTATTTATTCCAAAAATTCATTAGAGGACATCATAATAGAAAAAGCAACTATTCTACTCTGAGATACTTCTCTTTATTTTTTCAGTACTTAGAATATCTGATTTTTTTAAAATTGAAATTCCACATATATTGCCTAAAATTTCAAGAAGAATAATTTTGTCAGGAAATTCTAAAGATACTTTGTTCTTTAGCTTACTGGCAATTTTTGAAATGAGATCTTGACTAGAAATATCTGAATCTCTCTTTTCTATTGATATTCTATAAGTTTCATCTTCGCCAATGTCGCCTACTATTTCTTCAATAGTTTCTTCAATTCTTTCAATTTTTGTTTCTACCTTTCTTTGAATTGGTATTATTCTGAGACTATATCTTAGACTCCAAGGTTCGTCAAGAACCATTTCTCTAATCTTTTTAACAACATCTATTGGATCCAGTTTTGTTTCAACAGTAATTATTCCTGACATTTTTGTAATTGATATCTTTGATTCTGCATCTCCTAATTCCTCTAAAATACCACTAATCTCTTCAACTGTTTCAGGCTCTAAATGCCTTGCACAAGTTATTATCAAATTCATATATCTGTTAATTCCTCATAGCTCAAAGAACCTTTCCGTATGATTTTGATCTTCTCGTCCTCTATTTCTATAATTGTGGACTCGGATTTACTGGAAATTACTCCTCCATCTAAAAATATGTCATAATCTGTAATATTTTTCAAACAATCTTCGGGATTTGTAAATGATCCATCTCCAGAGATATTTGCACTAGTTCCTACCAAAAAATTACATTTTTTCAACAAGCTTAACGTACATTGATGATCAGGAACTCTTAATGCAATTTTATTTGAAAGATTTAATGATTTTTTCAACTCCAAATCTTTTATCATTACAATTATAGTTAATTGACCTGGCCAATATTTTTCTACAATCTTTTTTGCTGTTTCATTAAAAATTGCAATTTTTTCAGCAATTTCTCTAGAATACACTAAGACTGGTAATGGTTTTGAAATATCTCTGGATTTTATTTGATAAATTTTCTTAACTGATTCTATGTTGTATGGATCACAACCAATTCCATACACCGTATCTGTT
>JABDKK010000106.1 GCA_013002265.1 Candidatus Nitrosopumilus sp.
CCCATTACAGCTACTGCTGCAATTGTAAAGAGCATACTAACACGCTTATTCATTATGCACCGTGACTTGCGATTCCTATATAATAATTACCCTCAAGCCCACGATGTGAAATTATGAAAATGTCTCCAAAAGAATGAATAAATGGTATTCACAATACAAAATCAACATGAAATTTCGTTTAGATCAAGATTCACTAGGTAAAGTCAAGATTCCATCTGATGCATATTATGGAGCATTTACTGGAAGAGCCATAAAGCAGTATCATGTTACTGGAAACAAGAGTCATGAAAATCTGATCAAGTCATTTGTAATGATTAAAAGATCAGCTGCCATAGCAAACATGAAAACTAAAGCCATTGATACAAAACGTGGGAAGGCTATTGTTTCTGCTTGTGATAAAATTCTATCAGGAAGATTTGTAGATCAATTTGTTGTAGATATGATAAACTCAGGAGCTGGAACGGCATTTAATATGAATTCTAATGAAGTCATTTCAAATGTTGCATTAGAAATTTTACATAAAAAGAAAGGACAGTATGAATTTCTACATCCTAACGATCACGTCAACATGTCACAATCAAGCAATGACACATATCCAACTGCAATGCATGTAGCCATTTTGATGAATATAAAAGAAACAATTCCAGCTATAGATATTTTGATAAAATCTCTATCAAAGAAAGCAAAGGAATTTTCATCATTTAAAAAAATCGGAAGAACACATCTTATGGATGCATTACCGGTAACTCTGGGCAGTGAATTTTCAGCATATGTAACATCAATTACTAAAGCAAGAAATGAAATTGTTGCATCTCAAAAAGAATTACAAAATGTTGCACTAGGAGGAACAGCTGTAGGTTCAGGTGCAAATACCCCAAAAGGTTATAGAAAAATTGCAATTTCTGAGCTATCAAAAATTTCTAAACTTTCACTAAAACCAGAAAAAGATATGCAACATGGACTACAAAGCAAATTTGCAGTTGCTAACCTATCAAGTTCTTTGAGAAACTTGGCATTAGAGATTGGCAAGATTGCTAATGACATTAGATTAATGGCATCAGGACCAATAGCAGGATTAGCTGAGCTTGGCATTCCTGCAGTTCATGCAGGTTCATCAATCATGCCAGGAAAAGTCAATCCTTCATTAGCAGAATGTATGAACATGGTTTGCTTTAACATCATAGGAAATGATACGTCAGTTGCATATGCAGCACAAAGCGGTCAATTTGAGCTTAATGTAATGCTACCTGGAATGCTAAAGTGCATGCTAGAATCAACAGATATGCTCAAGAACTTTTTGCCAATATTTTCTGCAAATCTAATTGACGGTCTAACCGCAAACAAAAGTAAACTACGTGAAGATATTGAAAATAGTCCTGTTATCGTTACATTGCTTACACCAAAAATAGGCTATCTAAAATCAGCAGAACTCTTTAAGGAATCACTAAAAACAGGAAAGACAATTAGAGAATTAGTCGTTTCAAAAAAATTAATGAGTAACAAAGAAATCGACTCTCTCTTTGGATAGATAATGGCAAAAATATTCGTAGAAGCATATGGTTGCTCAGCAAGTTTTGCAGATTCTGAGATGATATCAGGATTGATTTTGAATGGAGGCCATACTCTAGTTGAGAATTCATCAGAATCAGATCTCAATCTTGTAGTAACATGTTCAGTAAAAGATGCAACTGCCAATAAGATGATTCATAGGATAAAATTACTAAATTCAAAACCACTTGTTGTTGCTGGGTGTCTTCCAAAGGCAGAACAGAACACAGTTGAGAAATTCTCAGAAAATGCCAGTTTACTAGGACCAAATTCACTGGGTAAAACCTTGCAAGTAATTAATTCAACATTAAATGGCAGAAAGCAAATTGCACTAGAGGATTCAGATTTATCCAAAGTGGGACTTCCCAAAGTTAGACTAAATCCGGCAGTAGGAATTGTAGAGATTGCAAGTGGATGTATGAGCGAGTGTACATTTTGTCAAACCAAATTATCAAAAGGAGATCTTACAAGTTATAGACTAGGAGATATTGTAAGACAGGTTCAGACTGAGATCAAAGATGGTTGCAAAGAAGTTTGGTTAACATCAACTGATAATGGGTGTTACGGATTTGACATAGGAACAGATCTACCATCACTTGTAAATTCAATTGTAGAAATTCCAGAGGATTTTTGGATTAGAGTTGGAATGATGAATCCAATGTACATGCCCAGAATTAGAGATTCGCTAATTGAATCATACAATAATCCCAAAGTCTTCAAGTTTCTTCACATACCAGTTCAAAGTGGAAGTGACAGTGTCCTTCATGATATGAAAAGAGGTCATACGGCTGGAACCTTTAGAGATATTGTAAAAAGGGTCAAAGAAAGATATTCAGTCTTTACAATTTCAACTGACATCATAGTTGGATTTCCTACAGAGACTGAGGAAGATTTTCAAAAAACAGTGGAGTTATTAGATGAGATAAGACCAGATGTAGTGAATTTATCTAAATACAGTCCAAGGCCCGGTACAGATGCTGCAGAATGGAAGCAAGTAGATGTTGTAGAAGTAAAGAGAAGAAGTAAGATAATTTTTGATCAGATCAACAATATATCCAAAGAGAATAACAAAAGGTGGATCGGCTGGAAAGGTAAAGTACTATTTGATGAAAAAACAGAAGAAGGAATCAAAGGGAGAAACTTTGCCTACAAGCCTGTCTTTGTTAAAAATGAAGTAGATATTGGACAATCACATCCAGTAGAGATTACTGAAGCCACTGTTAGTGGTCTAATTGGAAGGATCGTAAGCTAAATTTTTTAGATCTAAAATTTGATTAAAAAAACGTAAGAAGGTTTTTTATGTAAATCAGCAAATAGGATCTGAAATGAGTTTTAATGTAAAAGAACCAGTCTTGATTATAGGCTTAGGTGGCGTAGGCTCAAAATTAGCAATTAAGTCAAAAGATGCATTAAATTCAGACTGCCTTGAGATTAGCAATAACCCTAAGGATTTCTCAAATGAGAATCCTTCAATTCACGTATCCACAGATTCCATAATTAATCCATCTGTGCAATTAATCAGAGGTTCTACTTACAAAGTATCCCAGGACATAAAATCAAAGATTGAAGGATATTCAACGGTTATTTTGATGAGTAATTTGGCAGGTAAAGCAGGCTCAGCTATGGCTCCTGTTGTCTCTGAGATTTGTAAAGAAGCAGATAAGGGATTAATTTCATTTGCCATAATGCCTTTCAAATATGAGAAAGATAGAATTTTCAATTCAGGAGTATCTCTTAAAAGAATAAGAGCAAATTCAGATTGCACTATTGTACTAGATAATGATTCACTTTTAGAGAGCAATCCAGACTTAAGTCCAAAGGCATGCTATGAGATTGCCAATGGTGCAATTTTACATGTAGTAGAATCACTTGGTACTTCAGAAATTTCTTCTGAAACAAATATTCTTACTTCTAGCAAAGAGGGACAAAACATTGAGGAATCACTAAGAGACTCTCTTAAAATGCTATATGGAAATACCCCATCTAATGCAGTCAAGCGCTCCATGATTTACGTAGTAGGGGGAAACAATATCCCCGCAGGAGTGCTAAATTCCATAACAAATTTGACTAGCGGTATTCTCAGTGAAAGTAATTCACAAATTGACATGTCATCAACTGCAGATGAAGCCAAAGTTATTATGCTGTCATCTATTCAAGGAATGACAAAATTTGACAATTATGATCCTCTTGGAATGATTCCACAAGAAAACACACTTGATTGGACTACACCAGATTGCAGTCTTGATTGTAAATTGGATTTATATCAATTAGAATAAAATTATTTTTTAAGTTTTTAATTTTTTGAAATAAGTTACTCTGTAGTTTCTTTCTCTGCTTTAGCTGGGGTTTCTTTCTCTGCTTTAGCTGGGGTTTTTACTTTATCATCAATTTTTTTAGTATCTTTTTCAGCAGTTACTTTGGCCTCTGCATCTTCATCATATCGTGAAACTAAAACATAACCCTCATCAGTTTTACTCATTCTAACTCTAATTTTTCTAGGAGGACTTCTAACTCCTTTTGACCAGACCTGATGAGCTAACTCTTCTTCAATTTTAATATCTTCAACTTTCATGTGATGGCGTGCAAATTCTTTAATCATGTTTGTTGCTCTTACAGCCCTGTGTTGAGATTGTGAAAGCAAAGCTTTGCCAAGATTAATTGTGTATACTCGTTCTAGTTCTTGTGACAACTATCCAACCTCCACATCTGTTGATCTCCAAGCTCTGCGTTTTGGATTTGTTCTAACGCCTCGCTTTGTTTTAAGAATAATCCAAGCTGGTACTGGGGAGGCCTGCTTTGTTTTTTTTAGCAGACGAATCTTTCTTGGAGAAGACTTACGTGCAGCCATAGTTCTTCAGGCACGAAGAGCTCTTTTTAAATGAATCTCAGGATTGTAAGAGACTTCGTAGTTGTTTGAGAATTCTTGCAGAGGCTCCCCAGACTATTTGATTTTGATACTCAAAGGTATACATTTCTTGAATGAGATTATGAGTAGGATCAGGATCTTTTGCCATAGTTTTTAAAAATGGTTCAAAAGGAATATGAAGAATTTTTTCAACTTCATGATTTGCTGAAAGAGGCGGAATCTCATCAATGACTGAAATAAAAGGCAGTATCAAAAATCCTGAATTTAATGTAACAACGGGTTCAAGTTGAGCAATTACCTGTTCTCGTCTAATTTCAAGACCTATCTCTTCGCTGGTCTCACGTAACGCAGTATGAAGAAGATCTGAATCAGCATCTTCTAATTTTCCTCCAGGAAAGGAAATTTCGCCTGCATGAAATGTCATGTGCTTTGGTTTTTCAGTCATTACAATTTTCGGAGTATTACCATAAATGACTACGAGAACTGATGCTAACCGGTATTTTCCATCAAATTCAATTTCAGGGTTTATAGATTTAGAAAATATTGATTTTAATTCATCTAATTTCATTTTAGATCTTACCTACTAGTCCTTGTGGGTTTTGGTATTCAAAGGTTTTAACCATGGATTGAAAAAACGACAATATGACAATTAGATATGAAGCAAATCCTCCAAAAATTTTGCCTGGTGTAAGTAAGGACGAATCAATATCAAAATTTCTAGAGAAAATTAAAAGCATTTCAAAAAATTGTGGTGCAATACATCTTACTGAAAATGTTTTAGGTCATCAACGAGTCTCACCAATAGAAATTGGAAGAAAAATTAGAAACGATATTCCAAATCTTCCCATCACAGTCAGTCTTAGAGTCAGAGATAAAAAGGAAAACGAAATTTCCCAGTACGTAAATGATTGTATTGAAGTAGGTTTTTCAGGAATTTTAATTTTAATGGGAGATCCATCACAAACAGGAATTCCAGATTCAGGACAAATACCAAGTGCAACTCTAAAGAGGTTAAGAGAAAAGAGAATTGATTCAAGAATTGATTTGTTTCTTTCCATATCAAATAAACCAGATTTTACAAAAATTGGAAAAAAATTAGAAGCACAGCCAAAAGGATTCATGACGCAGGTAATTCAGAACACATCACAAGTTCAAAGACTAGTAGAAAATCTCAAAGGATATTCAATAATCCCAATCATTTTGTTCCCATCAGAAAAAAATGAAAAATCTGCAAAATTTTTAAATTTGGATTTTAAATCATATAATCAGAATTTTGAGGAATTTGTGAGAAAAGTTCACAACATATCTGGCGATGTTCTAATTACATCACCAAGTGATTTTACAGGTCTGAAAAATTTTTTGCAAAAATTTAGTTAGAGTACAAAGTATTGTGCTTTTGGATGATGTACAACTATTGCAGCAGTAGATTGTTCCGGTATAATCTGACCAGTTTCAGTCAAAGTCATGCCTGATTTTTCAGGTTCCAAGAGTTTCCAAACCAAATGATGTTGTGCCACATCAGGACAGCTAGGAAATCCCCAGCTGTATCTCAATCCGCCTTTTTCAAGATTTAATTCAGATTTTATTTTTTCATTTATCCATTGGGCTAAGGCTTCTGCAACTTCAACTGCTAATCCATGCAGATAGTACGCATCAGTGTACTTGTCTTCTTTATTCCAATTCTCAATCACATCAGCAACTTTGTTTCCAACGGTTACGGATTGAAATGCTACAATATCATCATCTCCAAAATAATCAGTCAAGCAAAGATGTTCTGGCTTGGTTGAACGCGGAAAATCAAATGCCACATCATCTCCTGAGGGATTTTCAACTAACAATTTTCCATCTTTATTATGACATCTAAAATAGCCATAAACAATCTCAGGCTCAAATAGTTTTTCACGAATTATTCTGATCTTCCACTCTGTTAGCAATTGTTCATGATCTGCCTCTGAAGCAGATCCTGCTTTTCCTCGCAATCCCCAAGACAGTTTAAACAAAGATTTTTTGTCAATCATTTTCCATACCTCATCCATTTTGATTTGATCCAGTTTGAGGCGAATTGGTTTTCCAATTATTTTTGGGATCGGTGGAGTGACTGGTTTGATATCACTTTTTGGAAGAGTGGCAGGATCTATCACTGCCACAGATTTTTCTTTCCAGTTTTCTAATTTTTCTTTCCATTGTGTTAAAAGTTTAGGTTTTTCATCGGATATCAAGGCATCCATTGTCTTTAGCCCTTCAAACATAGTATTGCAATAAAAAACACCTGGCTCATAAATTCCACCTTCTTTTGCAATTCGATTAATGTAGTTGCTGTTAATTGCAGCGCCACCACAAAGAATTGGTATAGTCATGTTATTTTTTCTAGCATGCTCTACAAAAAATTGCATTTGCTTTGAAGTTGAAACCAGTAATGCAGACAGGCCAATAGCATCTGGATTTACTTCATCTATTTTCTCTAAGAATTTCTGCAATGGAACTTGTTTTCCTAGATCATAAACAGAATAACCATTATTTTGGAAAATAGTTTTTACTAAATTTTTTCCAATGTCATGAACATCTCCATAAACTGTTCCAAGAACAAGTTTTCCTTTGCTAGTTCCTTCTTCTTTTACAAGGTATTTTTCAAGCTCTCCAACTGCAGCTTTCATACACTCTGCAGATTTTAAAACAAATGGCAAAATCAATTCCCCAGCTCCGAACTTGTCGCCTACCTCTTTCATTGCAGGAAGTAAATCTTCATTCAGGGTTTTGATTGCACCATCATGTGTGATTTCTTTGGCAGCATCCAAAGTCAAAACACCATCATTACTTTTTATGATGTCAGGTTTTCCAATCTTATCTGCAATTGCAGATACGACATCATTTTGGATTCCATCCTTTAATCGGTTTACAATTCTAAAATTTGCACGTTTTCCAGGAGGCCATGAATGGTCTACATCTTCTTTTTTAGACGAAGTCCCACTATCTTGCTGACCAGCCTTTTCAAAGTAAGAAATTAGATCAGATAATGCATTTTGATGTGTATTAAAGATAAGATCTTCAGCTAATTTTTTCTCCTTCTCGTCAATTTCCCCATATGGAATGATCTCTTTTGCATTAACAATTGCAGTATCCAATCCAGTTTTTACTGCATGATACAAAAATACGGAGTTTAGAATTTTTCTAGCATAGGGTGCAAGGCCGAAGCTGATATTGCTTAGACCCAAAGTAGTAAACGAATTTGGAAATTTCTCTTTTACAAGTCTAATTCCTTCCAAGGTATTTTTTCCAGCATCAAGGAATTCATCCTCACCAGTGGCCAGAGTAAATGTCAAAACATCAAAAATGAATTGTTCAATTTTCAAGCCATATTTTTTTCCAGTTTCAAAAAGCAATTCAGCAGTTTCAAGTTTTTGTCGAGGAGTTTTTGCCATTCCATTTGGACCAATGCACAGTGCTATTGCAGGCAAACCATATTTTGCCATCAATGGAGCTAATTTTTCGAATCTACTTCCATCGCCTTCAAGATTAATTGAATTGATAATTGGTCTTCCAGGAATCTGTTTTACGGCAGCTTCAATTACATCAGGATCAGTTGAATCAATTACTAGCGGAGCATCAATTTCTAAACTTAACCTCTTTACAAGGTTTAACATGAATTGTAATTCATCAGAACGTTCAGTAGTTGCAACACATACATCAAGACAGTGTGCTCCATCTTCAACTTGGACTCTAGCTAAATCAACTAGTCCATCATAATCATCATTTAAAACAAGTTGTTTTGCTTTTCTAGAACCCTGAGTGTTTATTCTTTCCCCAATTATTAATGGTGCAGGAATTTGTTTTAATTCAACTGCCTTTAATGCAGAACTTACTCTAGGAATAGTCAATATTGTAAAATCACCTCAGTTTTTCTAAATATTTAACTCTCTATAGAGTTGCCTTTTTCGTCAATTACTTTTCGTAGAGTTTTGATATGTTCAGGATTTGTACCACAGCATCCACCAATTATTCGAACTTTTTTGTATTGTTTAAGAAAATCACCTAATGCATCTCCCATTTTTTCCGGAGTCATCTTGTAAACAGCTTGGCCACCCCGATTTTCAGGCATTCCTGCGTTTGGAACAACTAGTAAATTATGTTCATTTTGCTCGTTAAGCCACTGAACACTAGGATTCATCTCGATTGGACCAGTGGAGCAATTAAGGCCAAAAACATCAATGCCCATATCAGAAACCGTAGTGTATGCAGCTTGGATATTTGTTCCAAGCAGCATTTTTCCATATTGATCTAATGTAGTATTTGCAATAATAGGAATCTTTTTTCCAGTTTTCTCCATTGCGTTATGGCATGCTTCGATTACTAATTTTACTTCCAAAATATCCTGACTAGTTTCAATGAGTAACGCATCAACTCCGCCAAGAATTAATCCCTCAGCTTGTAGTTCAAATGCTTCTCTTAATTCATCAAGTGGTTTTTGCCCCAAGTCAGGATCATTTGAGCTTGGTAAATATCCAGATGGACCCATTGAACCAATTACATATCTTGGCTTGTCAGAATATTCCTCGCAAACTTCACAAGCCAATTTTGCTATTTTTTTGTTAAACTCTACTGTTTGATCTCCAAAACCATATTCATCTAATTTAATTTTGTTTGAACCAAAAGAATTTGTTTCAATGCAATCGGCTCCTGCATCCAAATAATTTCTATGAATTTGTTTTATCCATTCTGGATGTGTAATAACTAGTCCGTCATTAAAACCATCTTGGTTATTTGGAAAGTCTTCGGGTTTTGGATCATATTTTTGAATTTCAGTTCCCATAGCCCCATCAAAAAGCAAAATATGATTTTTTATTGCATCAATAAAAGATTCTTTCAAAGCCAATTTAATATCAAATTCCTATTAGAAGGTTTAACTCTTTTGAAGAGAATCAACAAAGATTCAGGTTAATGAAACGTATATTGAAATTAGGCAAAAACCAGATTTAATTACATTTATGCAAAAGATTCAAGTAAACAATTTAGTTCGTAGTGCAACGTTTTTTCAGCATGCAGGAATTTCCATAATTTTTGTATTCATGCCCATAATTGCCAAAGATGTAACTGATTCAGTATTTGAGATTGGTCTTTTGGTAGCATCCTTTAGTTTTGCACAGATTTTATCAGAAATTTACTTTGGAAGGCATTCAGATAAGAAGGGAACCAGGCTCAAATTCATCAGATTAGGTTTCATTGGATGTGCAATAGCATTTGGCTTGCATTATTTTGCCGAAGATCTTGGCATGTTTTTTTTGGTACGCATTGCAGCAGGAATTGCAAGTGGAATAATGATTCCTGCAATGATTGCATACACATACGAGGCAAACATTGACAAAAAAAGAGCTGCCACAGTTATTTCATTTCATGCATTAGGTTGGCTTGCAGGAATTGCAGCTGCAGGATTTGCAAATGATCTTAAATTAATTTTCATAATAAGTGCAGTATCATTTGTAATCGGATTTTTATTTACAATAAAGCTGCCAAACCCGCAACAGGAAAAAGAGATTACTCCAGGCACAACAAGAAAAGTTATTTCAAAAAATAAATTTCTATTTTCGTCATTATTATTGAGACATATTGGCGCATCAGCTGTATGGACCATTCTTCCAATACTGTTAATGGAAAGACTAGGTGCTGAGCTTTATCAGATTTCAATTGTATATGTTGCAAATACATTGACTGCGTTTATTCTCATGAATGTTATGGCAAGCAAAATTAATCTGACAAATGTAACTAAATTTAAAATTGGAATAGGATGTACTACTTTTGTTTTTGTAGGACTGGCATTAATTACTGATTGGTGGATGGCAATGCCATTTATG
>JABDKK010000114.1 GCA_013002265.1 Candidatus Nitrosopumilus sp.
TATTATACCAGGTGTGATATGAGCAAGATCTTTTGGTAAATCATCATCGTCAGGCACAATTTTTAATTTAATTAGTTACAATGTAAACATATAGATTTTTTACAAACTTTGAATTACATATTTTACAATCCAAGATTACGATATAGATTACCAAATCGTGAATGACGTTTTCCAAAAGACATGGACTTGAGTGCTTTCACACTTCTAAGAGCATCATCTTTTTTCTTTTTTGATTCTACAACGCTAGTCCACCAATCTGTAAAGCACGAATGTCCAATTAGATCAGGATCAACTGTAAGCTTGAACTGACTACCATATCCATGTCGTCCTTTGGATTCTGTCTTTGATACTGCAATGCCAGAGTTTACCAATTCAACTAACATTTCTGAGAATCTACGATAAGATATCTGCCTAGTTTCAGAGGAGACAATCTTTTGATACTGCTTGAATAACTCAGATGTGCTATGCCATCCTTCATCATTGACATATGTGAGCCTGGAAAGCGCAGCACATGCAAGTCTGAAATGATACGAGCCTCCTGAAATTATAGTGGTTATCTGATTTTTTTGTAGTTGGGAAACTGCCTCGTCTATATGCTTTTTTGATATTTTCTTATTTTCAATTCCAGCTATCTCACCACTAGTCCTAAGAAGATCAATTGCACGTCTTGCATCACCGTGTTCTTCTGAGCTAATATTAGCACAATACTGTAAAACATCATCATCTATTTTTTCCAAAAATGATTTTTTTGCCCTATTACGAATTATCTTTAGTACATCACTTTGAGAATAAGAATCAAAGTAAATCTCAGAAGTTCCAATTCTAGATATGACTCTGTCATCTAAATTAAATTCAGATAACACTTTGTTTGATATTGTTATAATGCACATGTGTTTTTTTAACGCACGAAGTTTTTCAACTAAAACGACAAGCTTGTAAACAAAATCTGAAGGCTTGCCTCGTTTATCATAAAATAAAGTATCAAATTCATCAAGACATAACACAAAAAGAGAATTGCCTGATTTATCTAGCATCTGTATAATTAATTTTTCAAGAATAACAAAAGCATTATTCATGCCTTGAGCATTTTTAAGATTTTCATGTCCTAATTCAGACAATATCAAATTAATGCATCCAAAAACTGTCTTGGCTTTTCTTAAATTAACATAACAAAAATTCACATCCAAATTTTTGCAAACAAATTGTACAATGGTAGATTTTCCTGAACCACTTCTGCCATAAATTGACACAAGTGGAACAACTAGACCCTTTTCGTAAGATAACAAAAATTTTACTAGTTTCTTTGATTCATTTTCTCTTCCAATAATGGAGTTTGGAACAGCTAGATTATCAAGAAATGATTTGTCTGAAAATATAGAATTTTGTTTTCTCACATCACCAACAATTTTCTTTAGTTCTTTCTTATCCAATTTCTAAAAGTTCCACTAGAAACTCATATATAATTACTAGAGGCATTTTTATGCCTAGATTTTTTAAATTTCAAGAAAAATTATACTCTAATGACAGAAAACGGTGCATATTTTCTACTAATACCTATTACACCAATTAAGGAAATTACTAGAATTAGAATTGCTATACTTCCAAATTCAGGAACAACAACTAGAGCAAATTCAGTTTCTTGACCTGTATTTCTAATATTTTCAAATTTGATTATTGTTGGACCTGTTTGATCTTCAGAGAAAGTGAATTTTTCAAATTCGCCTCCAACCTGTGCAGTTCCAGATACACGATAAAGTTCTTGTCCATTTTGAATTATCACAAATGTATATTCAGAGCTTCTTAGAGGTTCATTTGTTCTTCCGTCTCTTATTGTAAAAATAAAATTAGTATCAACTCCAGGTTCTACAGGTAAAGGATCCCATGTAAGATTGACTTTGAAATCTTCACTTTTTGTATATGCTTCTAATGGAAATGAAGAATTTTCACTAGAAGATAATCTAAATGACATTTTATCAGGTAGTGGTTCTTCTGATTTTTTCATTTCATTTTTCATATATCGCAAATGATCTTGTAATAATACAAGATGAACAATTCTTTCATGGTCATCTGAATAGTCATCAATTGAAACGGAAGATTTGAAAAGTTCAATTCCATTTACATATGCAGAATAACTAGGGGATAGAAATTCAACAAAATCTTTTGGAAAATGGGTCTCTACATGAACCACTGGAACATGAGACATTTGTTTTTCACTCCAGTCAAATGGCATTTCAAAAGTAACTTCTTTAGTTTCTGGGCTATACTCAAAATCGGTAACTGTATCAAAATATGACTTTGAGCGAAATTCAACATTATTATCCTCAGAATCCTGCTCCATGAAAGATATGGTGTCAATCAGACTCAAATCTGCATTATAGACGTTAGAATCTTTTATGATGTTGGTCGGTTTATCAATGGTTCTTACTTCAATTTCAAAATTATACAATCCACCAGATGTAAAAAGAGGACCAACTATCTCAATAGGGTTGGATTCTGTTCCATACCAGGCACCTAGTAGAGAATCCTGCTCCCCTTTAATTACAAAATTATCATA
>JABDKK010000127.1 GCA_013002265.1 Candidatus Nitrosopumilus sp.
ATTAGGAGTAGTACACGGGGTAGGGAGAGCAATTCCTTTGATTCTGATGTCAGTACTGGCAGTTCTTGGAATAAATGCAACCAAGAGTCTTACTGTAAAACGCGAATCAATTGAAAGAGCTTCGGGATGGATGCTGATAATTATTGGTGCATTTTTGATAATCAATGGCCTGCCAGAAGGGCATGAATGGTATGAGGAAACATTCATCCACAAGGGTTGGAATAATCTAATTGAAATGACTCCTATTCCATCTGAATTTGGAATGGATGAGCACGATCATGGACATGGTGATGTGCAAAACTTCAAAAGTTTTTACACTGTTTTGTTGGCAGTGCTAATACTTAGTCCAATTTTTGTACGTTCTGTTAGAAAGTTAAGGGAGATGAATGCATGAAAGATCCTGTGTGTGGAATGGAAGTAGGAGAAAAAGGAGAAACTTTATCTCATAACGGAAAAGAATACCGATTTTGCTGTGCTAGTTGCAGATGGGCCTTTGAGAATAATCCCGGGCAATTTGAAAATGAATCATAAGATAGAAATTTTGACAACACCTTCTTGTGGAAATTGCAAGATAGTTGAAAAAATGTTAGATGAACTAAATATAGACTATCAAATTATTGATGTTACAGAAAAACCAGAATACTTGGAAAAATATCCAATTTTCACCGCACCAGGAATTGTGATTGATGACAAACTCGAGTTTGTTGGAATACCCAAAAAACAAGAATTAATAGAAAAACTTTTCTGAGAATGAAAAATGTTTCGATGTTTCATAGATTAATTCAATGCTATTTGTGAAATTAAATGATGTTCTGGAGTTGATAGTTCTCTGAACTAATAGTCAGGTCTTTTTTCAAGTGTCAAAACAACATTAATCATCTGTCCATCTCGTAAGACTCCAAGATTTAGTTTATCACCGACGGATTTTTCACGTTGCAGATGCATCAACACATCATCAATCTTTCGCACGTCATTTCCGTCCATAGATAGGACCACATCCCCACCAACCAAAAACTCTACATCATTAACAGTTGTACTCTGTGATGAGCCACGAAGACCTGCCTTGTCTGCAGGGCTGTTTTTGACCACCGTCACAATCAAGACTCCCTTTGCCTCCTTAAGATTTAATGCATCTGCTAGATCGGGTGAGATGTTGCTGGTTGTAACCCCAATCCATGGATGGAAATACTGCCCATCCTTTATTAAAAATGGTATTATTTTCTTGGCAACATCAGAGGGTACTGAAAATCCTACTCCAGAAAAACTCCCGTCAGTAGAGTAGATTGCAGTGTTTATTCCTACAACCTCACCGTTCATGTTTAATAGTGGCCCTCCAGAATTTCCTGGATTAATCGCAGTGTCTGTTTGGATTACGTCTGATATTGAAAACCCTGTTCCCTGAGAGGGAAGAATTCTTCCAAGCTGGCTTACAATTCCAGAGGTCATGGAGCCGGATAATCCAAATGGATTTCCAATTGCGGCAATCTGCTCTCCTACCTTCAGGTCAGATGAACTACCGAGTATTAATGGGTAAAGTTTTTCAGGTTTTACGTCTATTTTGACTAGAGCAAGATCAGCATATGGATCAGTACCTACAATCTCTGCATTGTATGATGTGCCGTCTACAAATGTTACAAAAATCTTTTTTGCATCCTTTACTACGTGGTTGTTTGTTATTATGTGGCCGTTTTTGTCAAACACGAATCCAGAGCCAACCCCGGATGATTCATCCCCATGGGCAGATGTCTTTGTAACTGAGATGCTGACTACTCCCATTTCTGACTGTTCAAATAATTCCACGAGTGAAAGAGTGTCAGAGTATTGCGATTGTGCAAACACAGATTGTATATCCGTAGAATAGGAGCTAAATGGTGTGGAAACTGTTGGTAGTAAGGTCATGGTTGCTGCAGAGAACAAAACAAGACTACAGACTGCAAGAATAATTTTAGATTTTACACTATGCAATTTGATACACAAAAAATAGCTATCATTAGATAGATAAGCCTAGTACTTTACAGATGTAAAATTAACTTTCTTCCTCTTTTGCTTTGTCTATTATAGATTGAATTCTGCCGCGGTTTTTTTCCTTGTATTCTGTTTTACAGGTATTGCAGCAAAAAAATCTCTCAAAATTTGCAAATTTGAACACATGTGGTTTATTTCCAATCTCTCCTTCACACAGATCACATGTCATCTGGATTGTCATTCCTGATTTTAAATTAACATTGTGAGAATCTACTATGTCCTGTTTGCCAAGTTTCTCTTTTCCCTTTTTTTTAAGATTAGTAGGATCAATTACTGGGGATATGGATTTTATCAGTCCTATATTGACCAGTCTCTGATATCTTGTCTGTACAGTTGGTGTACTGATATTAAGCTCTCTTGCAATCTGTCTGAATGACTTTCTTCCGTCTTGTTGCAGTGAAGTAATTATTCCAATATCGATGTCGTCTAATTCATGAGGCATGAAAGAATCTAGCATCTTTGTATATTTATTATCTAGACTTTACAAATGTAAAATTAAGAACTGAAAGATATCCCATTCCATTGTAGAATGTATTTTACTTGTTTAGTTGTACGTCGATTACTTGCTGAAATGATGAGAAAGGCTGGGCACCCATAATTTTGACAAATCCTATCTTTTCATTACCAACAAAAAACCCGGGGGTCCCTGTCACTCCATATGTGCGACCCTCATTGAGATCATTTCTTATTTCCTCAAGATGTTTTCCAGATTCGAGACAAGAATCAAACTCGTCTGTATCAAGACCAAG
>JABDKK010000069.1 GCA_013002265.1 Candidatus Nitrosopumilus sp.
CCTTTTTAAGATTAAACTAAGTAATGCTAATGATAGTATGGAAATTAACAAATTGGCAAATGCATATGGCGGTAAAGTTCACGATGTGAAAAAAGACTCGATCATGGTAGAATTAACTGCAACACCAGACCAAATAGAGGCTTTTGAGGAATTGGCAAAACCCTTTGGGATAATTGATGTTGCAAGGACCGGCGTTGCTGCATTGCAGAGGAGCGGGGCATGAAAGTCAGAATATTTGATACCACATTAAGAGATGGAGAGCAAACAATTGGTGTCTCTTTATCGCCAGATCAAAAATTAGCAATTGCAAAAAAACTTGATGAATTAGGAGTTGACGCAATCGAAGCTGGTTTTCCTGTAATTTCAGAAGGAGAATTCAAAGCAGTAAAGATGATTACTTCTGCAGGATTATCGTGTGAGATAGCAGGATTGACAAGAACTATCAAGAAAGATATTGACGTTGCAGTTGATGCAGGATTACACTACATTCACACTTTCATTGCAACTTCCGATATTCATTTGAAGTATAAACTCAAAATGACACGTGAACAAGCACTTGAGAAAGCAATTGAAGCAGTAGAATATGGAAAGTCTCGTGGTCTTCAAGTAGAATTTTCTGCTGAAGATGCTTCAAGAACTGATAGAGAATTCTTGAAAAAAGTTTTTGGCGATGTTGCAAAAGCAGGTGCAGACAGAGTAAACATCCCTGACACTGTTGGCTATTCAACCCCCGAATACATGGCAAAAATAACCGGAGATACTGTGGAGGCAACAAAACTTCCAGTAAGTGTTCATTGTCACAATGACTTTGGTTTGGCAGTTGCAAATTCTT
This sequence comes from Candidatus Nitrosopumilus sp., assembly GCA_013002265.1. Lineage (GTDB taxonomy): Archaea > Thermoproteota > Nitrososphaeria > Nitrososphaerales > Nitrosopumilaceae > Nitrosopumilus. The sequence continues at coordinate 833 of JABDKK010000069.1, forward strand.
TATCTGGAATTCATGCAGGAGCTTCTTGTGCACATGTAACCATAAATGGAATAGGCGAGAGAGCAGGAAATGCTTCATTAGAAGAATTTTCAATGGCGTTGAAATGTCTTCCATTTGAGCAAAAATATGAGACTAACATAAAGTCTGAATTAATTTATGATACATCAAGATTCATCTCAAAGACTGTGGGAATAATAGTTCAGCCAAACAAGGCTATAGTTGGAACTAATGCATTTGGTCACGAATCTGGCATTCATACGCATGGTGTATTGAGCAATCCTCTCACATACGAGCCAATTAGCCCTGAACTTGTTGGAAGAAAGAGATGGTTGCAAGTCGGAAAACACGCAGGCGTTCATGGGATGAATGCAATGCTTGCCGAATATGGAGTAAAACCTACAGATGAACAATCTGAACAAATCTTAGAAAAAGTAAAAGGACTAGGTGATGCTGGAAAACAAATCACAGATGTCGAGTTGTTGTCAATAGCAAGCAATGTACTAGGTGAAAAAGAACTCAAAAGAATTGTACAATTAACTGGCTTCTCAGTTTCAACAGGAATTGGTACAATGCCTTACGCATTTGTAAAATTAAACATTGATGGACAAGATCACATTGGTACTGATTACGGAGTAGGACCTGTTGATGCAGCACTAAATGCAATACAAAAAATCACTGGAAAGATATCTGAAATTAGGATCAAAGATTATGGTCTGGCATCCATTTCTGGAGGATCAAGTGCATTATGTGAGGTTACAGTAAAAGTTGAAGATGCTTTAGGAAACAAGGTTTCAGCCAAATCCGTTGGAGAAGACATTGTTACAACATCTGTCAAAGCAGTAATTGATGCAATTAACAGAATCATGCTCAAAAAGATGCTACAAGAAAAACAGGTAAGCTAAATCCTAAAATTCTCTTTGTGTGATGGGTTGTCATGTATAAAGTCTCATTAATTACAGGTGATGGAATTGGACCTGAATTATCTGAATCTGCAATATCTGTGTTTGATGCAATAAATGACAAACTTGGATTGAAATTTGATATTGTCAAATTATCAGCTGGTGATAAGGCACTTGCTGAATCTGGTAAGGCTTTGCCTGATGGGACAGTTGAGACGATAAAAAAATCTGATGCTTGTATGAAAGCTCCCGTTGGTGAATCCGCAGCTGATGTAATTGTAGTTCTCCGAAGAATGCTTGACTTATATGCAAACATTCGACCTGCAAAATCATATCCCCACATGCCTGCATTAAGAGATGATATTGATATGGTGATAGTTAGAGAAAACACTGAGGATCTTTACACAGGAAAAGAATTTTCAGTTGGAAACTCGGCAGTTGCACTTAGAATAATTTCTGAGACTGCATCAAAACGAATTGCAAAATTTGCTTTTGAGACTGCAAAGCAGCGTGACTCTATGAGAAAGGTAACATGTGTTCATAAATCAAACGTAATGCGAATAACGGATGGGTTATTTTCTAGAGCCTGCAATGAAATATCAAAAGAGTATCCTGAAATTTTCTTTGAGGAAATGTATGTTGACGCATGTGCAATGAACTTGATTAGACAGCCAGAAGAGTTTGATGTCATAGTAACTACTAATTTGTTTGGTGATATTCTATCTGACGAGTCATCACAAGTAGTTGGCGGTTTGGGAATGGCACCAGCTGCTAACATTGGCGACTCTTTTGCATTGTTTGAACCTGTCCATGGAGCGGCATTTGATATTGCAGGACAAAATGTTGCCAATCCTTCATCATTTTTACTGTCAATTAAAATGATGTGTGATTGGCTAGGTTCTAAAAACAATGATTCAAAATGTTTTGAGGTTGGAAACAAATTAGAATCTACTATTTTTGATTTGGTAAAATCAGGTGTCAAAACCAAAGACATTGGTGGCAGTATGACTACAACTGAATTTACAAAACAGATTACAGATAACCTCTAAAAAGGCAAAGCCCCCCTCTTGTGCGTGAAAAGTTGGTAATGACTAGAATCATAATGTGAGTTTGTTTGTTGGAAATTAGTTAATTACATGTTTTTGAACAAAATTGTATGGACATACTACGTATTGATCCTGTAAAATACAAAAAATTAGGCTATGATACATCTGCAGTTGATGAATGTGTAAAGTTGATGACTTCTGGAATGTATGAAAAAGCTTTGATCTTGTGTGATGAATCTCTTAAGAAAAATTCTAACGATCCTTTGATTTTATCACAAAAAGGTGTAGCCTACATTAAATTAAATCGGATTGAAGATGCAAGAAAATGCTTTGATTTGGGAATAGATATTGATCCCAAAATAGGTACTCTTTGGTATAATAAAGCAAGTTTAAGTGCATTACAGAACAATGAATCCGAATCACTATCATTTCTTGAAAAGGCAATTAGTCTTGATTCTCGTTGTATTCAACTAGCAAAGAATGATGAAGATTTTTGGATTTTAAAAAATAATGATGATTTTATTTCCATTGTAGGAAATTAACAAAATTATTGACTCTTAGAAATCAAAAAAATCATTACAACGTAAAATTCCTAAAAGGTTGTGGTCATTCCATCTCAGTAAAGAATTCCAAAATAATTCTCAAAAGCAATCATGATCCTTTCTCTAAACCAACCATTGAAGAATTGTACCCAAACAGAATGCCTTATGAGAAAATTATACTGTCTGGGAACGGTTACGTATCAACTGAAGCACTAGCCCTACTGTCAGAAAATAATCGTTATGTCATTCTAGTTGATACCCAAGGAAATTCACAATGTGTCATGAGTGGTATAAAAAATTCCCTTACTGCAACAAAATATCGAATGGCTCAGTATGACACATTCAGAATCAAAGAAAAAAGAGAATACCTCTCAAGACAGATTGTAAAGACAAAGATAGAATCACAGATTCAATTTCTAAAATCCACAGAGAATCCCACAGTCATACCCAGCATAGAGAAATTAGAAAAGTATCTCGAAACCATTCGGAATTTTATAATAAACCACGATGGTAGAATTCCATAATTGCTGAAGATTTAAAATATTTCAATAATAATGGCATCGACTCATTCATCACTCTATCGCCCATATTCTCGATCCTCTCCACCAAAACCTCTTCTTATCCGCATTTAGATTAAATTCTCTTGTTATTGGTTTAATCTTCCCGATGTCTGAAATCTTATCTTGTAAAATAGAAGAACGTAATTGACTGTTCCTATTTACAACAAATTGATAGTTTAACCTTCCATCTTTCTCAAATGTATTTAGATGTTCAATCTCTTTTCCATTTAGTTTCCACAAACCTCATTATTTTCATTTCTTGTTAAAACAATAGAATCCATTCTGCAAAACAAACATATCATATGGTGTTCCATCAAGGAAAAATCTCCTAGTTTGGTAGAAATGTTCAGTCTTTTCTTTTCTTTATATCTGAAGTTGGTGGATTAAGAGACCAAAAGAACAATGCCAATCCTACTGGAATCATGATTAATACCGCTGCAACAATTGTGATGATATAAAACCCTGGATCGAGTCCTGGAATTAATGGCCCTGGAAATACTGCATACAGCCACAAAAATGCAATGAAAATCAAAATGACCTTGTTCTTTTTTACTATCTTTTTCCATCCTAGTCTTCGTTTGTGTATGTAACAATTCTTGCAACGTGTTTTATCATCAATCATACACGAAGTACAGCAGCTTTTATCGCAAAAATAGCATATTCTATCTCCAAATGATGATCCGCAATAATCACATTTGTACACCAGAATAGTAACACTTCTTTGAATTTATCTATTTTCAAAAATTACCAATTTTTATAAATTGCATGATTATCATATCCTATATGGCAGTTTGCTGCATTTGCAAGATTAACAATGCAACACTGAAAATTACCGATGGCAATCCAAAATACAAGGGTAAGCCTATTTGCAAAGAATGCCAAGGTTATCGTACACTCTTGAAAGAAACAAAATAGTTATTCCGTTTTTGTCTTATTCTTTTCAGCCCACTTTTCATATATTTTGATTAATTCATCAACGTCTTTTCCGTCTTCTGAATATGTCAAAATAACTCCAAAGGTTCCTTTTTTGTCATGTCCTCTTGCAAAATATCCCCAAAATGAATCTGGAAGTTTTTGAAAACTACTGGAATCATGAGAAACCCCAATCAGATTATTTCCAATCACCTCAACAACTTTTTTTGCATCTTCTTTTTCAATCATGATTTGGTGGAAACTTATTGCAATAAAAATCTGAATCACTATGGACTGAGTCTGTCTGGATCTCTTGGATACAATACTACTTCTCTAACATTGTCTATTCCTATAAGAGTAGTCATCAATCTGTCTAATCCCATTCCCCATCCTGAATGAGGAGGCATTCCCCAATCAAACGCTTTGAGATGATCAGTGAATTGGCTTGGGTCTAATCCCTGTTCTTTGAGTCTCTCCTTTAGCATTTCAGGATTATGGAGTCTTGTTCCTCCAGATGATAACTCTAGATAACCGTACTGTAAGTCAAATGAACGAGAGAGTGTTTTGTCTTCATCTTTTTCTCTAATATAGAATGGTTTTAGTTTCATTGGCCAATCAGTCAAAAAGTAAAACCCTGGATGATTTTTTCCAATGATTCTAAGGTGTGAATCAAGCAAGTCATCTCCAAATTCTATTTTCTCTCCTTTTTTTCTCAATTCTTCGACACACTGATTGTAAGTAATTCTCTCAAAAGGAGAATTTGGGACTTGAATTTCATGCTCAATAATTTCTTGTTCTTTTCTGCAGTTCTCAGATACAAACTTGTAAACTTCCATTACTAATGACTCTAAGACATCCATGACATCATTGTAATCCATAAATGCTGCTTCAATGTCGATACTTGTAAATTCACTAAGGTGTCGTCCTGTGTGGGAGTTTTCTGCTCTGTAAAAATTTGAAATCTCAAAGACTCTCTCCAAACCAATAGTCATCTGTTCTTTGTAGAGTTGTGGACTCTGTGCAAGATATGCTTTTTTCCCAAAATACTCTAATGAAAAAAGATTTGCACCCCCTTCACTTGCACTGCCGATAATTTTTGGGGTTGTAATCTCTATGAATTTTTTATCTGAAAGAGTTTTTCTTAAAATTTGTAATACATGATGTCTTAATTTAAAAATTGATGCAGTCTTTTGGTTTCTCATATCTAGTGCACGATGATTGAGTCTGGTGTCAATGTTGCTTTCCACTCTGCCAATTGGGTCAACTGGAAGTGGATGGATGGCCTTTCCTAAAACTTCAATTTCTTCAGCCTTTATTTCAAATGCAAAATCTCTTGCTTTGGTTTCTTGAACTATTCCCTTTACACTAACTACGCTTTGGCGATTAATTTCACCTAGGTTGTCATTTAGTTCCCCTTTTACAATAACTTGAGAAATTCCTGATACATCTCTTAGAGTGATAAATGTCATCTTTCCTAATTTACGAAGATCCTCAATCCAGCCCCCCAGCACAACCTGCTTTCCAGTTAATTCTGCAGTTAGTTCTGAAATATCGTGAGTCTTTACAAAAACCATGTCTTTTTCCTATCTTTTATCCTCAAATTCTATCTCAATGTCAAGGTTTCGGGCATTTTTTACAATCTGGACCACTTTTTCAGTATCTATTGGAAATCTAGGCGTCCATTTGCCTGAAACTACAGCTTTTGTTTTTTGAGCTCCTCCAGGAACCCAAACTAAATTAATTGATAGGATTTTTGTGGGAAAGAGCAAATCCTCGATAAATTTTTCATCTGTCTCATCAGCTTCAACTAGCCAAATCTTTCCTTTGAATTGGTCTTGCATAGTTCTGTATAATGTGCGACTTTGTCTGATAGCCATGATGTCGTTTTTTGACAATGACAAAACAAAATTTCCATCAAATTCTTTGCATGAATAAAGACAAAAATTTTCAATTTCCTTATTTGATTTTGCAATATTTGCAAGAATGATTGATGCCTCTGCATCTGCTTTTGTAAGGATGCCTGCCTCTACTTTCCCTTCACATTGAGGACATAGAACCGCATTTTTTGCATCAAAGCCACAAATTGGAAGTTTCATTTGAATCGACTTTTTTAATAAAAATATTCTTGTTTATATCCCTTAGTGAAAAACAAAAATTCAAGTTTGGATCTAGAGAATTATGAATTTAATAGTTGACTCCTTATCTGCAATATATTCATCTTCAGAAGGACCTGTATATGCTGTAGATGATGTTTCTTTTGAGATAAAAGATGATGAATCAATTGGAATTGCAGGAGAAAGTGCTTGTGGAAAAAGTACATTGGGATTATCTCTAATCCGGATGTTATCTGGAGGAAAAGCAGCAGGTAAGATTCTCTTTGATAATGAATCAACATTGGAATTAAGTGAATCTGAATTTAATTCAAAATATAGATGGAAAAAAATTTCAATGATTTTTCAAGGAGCAATGAACTCGTTAGATCCTGTTTTTACTATCAAGGAACAATTTCTAGAAATTATCAGACAGCATGACTTTGAAGGTGATTCTGATAAGATGATCTATGACTCTATTAATTCTGTAAGTTTAGATGAATCCATTCTAAAAAAATATCCACATGAATTAAGCGGTGGAATGAAGC
>JABDKK010000142.1 GCA_013002265.1 Candidatus Nitrosopumilus sp.
GTACTTGCTTGTATAGGTTCTGCAGTTGGGATTGGCAATATTTGGAGATTTCCTTACATAGTTGGCGAGAATGGAGGAGGTGCTTTTATGATTCCGTTTTTAATCATTGTTGCAAGTTTTGGTCTTCTTTTAATGCTTTTAGAATTTGGGATAGGACGCAGGTACAAGTCATCAATTGTTTCAGCACTGGGAAATATATCAAAAAAATTCAGATGGGGAGGAATTATTATTGCACTAGTCTCATTTTCAATGTTAAGTTACTATCTTGTAATATTGGGCTGGATTCTCTCGTATTTTGTTTCAAACCTAAGTCAGTCTTTTTTGGAATTTGAGCAATTTACACAATCATACTATCCAGTATTATCATTTATTGCGATATCATTGGCAGTATACACTATTATTAATCGTGGAATTACATCAGGCATAGAAATTTTCAATAAAATTGGAATTTTATGCCTAATCTCCATAATCATACCATTGGCGCTTTATGCTATTTCTCTTCCTGGTTCAGACCAAGGAATATCATATTTTTTGGAACCAGATTTTTCAAAGATTAGCGAGCCAGAAATTTGGTCAATAGCTTTAGGTCAAGCATTTTTTTCCTTGTCTTTAGGTTCTGGATCACTTTTGACATATGGGAGTTATCTACGTGGAAAACATTCTTTGATTAGATCATCGTCAATAATAATCGGTGCAAATACAGCAGTTTCCATAATTTCAGGATTGATGATTTTTGCACTAGTGTTTTCTTTTGGAATGAATCCTCAAGAAGGTATTCCTTTAATCTTTGAGGTCCTGCCAAATATTTTTTCAAGTATTGATTTTGGATTTTTGATTGGTGCAGTATTTTTCTTTTTATTGCTGATTGCAGGTTTGACATCGGCAGTGGGATTGTTTCAAGTACCCAACGCATCTTTACAAGACGTATTTAAAATATCAAATAAAAAATCAAGCAAAATCATAGTTATTGGAATAATACTAGTAGGATTACCATCAGCATTAAGCTATAGCAGTTTCAATTTGGAAGTTTTTGGAGTTAAATTCTTAGATGGAATGGATTATGTTTTTGGAATATATGGGATTACAATAGCTGAATTAATTTTTGTGATTTTAGTTACGTGGTTTGTAGAGAAGAAAAAAATACTTGAAAACATTAATGCATCCTCAAGGGTCAACATTCCAGGCCATGCAATTACATTAATAAAATATGCCACCCCAGTTGTAATAATTTTAATTTTAATTACAACCACAATTTCAAAGTGAATTTTTAATTAATGCCTGCACGTTTTTTCATAACAGACAACGGAATTCCACTTCCATGCCTTCCTGGTTTCTTTGAGTAGTTTGATTTTGGCAAGTTCTTGTCTATTCTTGTACCTAATTGTTTTGAAGTCTCTTTTACAATCATCACAGGAATATTGGAGTTTTGCAATACATAGTTAGAGATGCTGCCAAAAACTAACTCCTTTAAAACTCCTTTACCAGAAGAACCCATAATTATTAGATCGTGATGATATTTTTTAGCAGCCTTGATAATTTCCTCAGCCTCATCACCTTTAACAATAATTTGCTTGGTTTTGATATTTTTATTATCACAGTATGCTTTGGCATAATTAATGGAGGATTCAGCAGTGTCTTGCAATTCTTTAAAAATGTCTTTTAACAAAAGTGATCTTCCAAAATTTATTTCAGGAATGACTTGCATCACAGTAACAGACGAACCCAGATGCTTAGCCAAGTATATTGCAGTGTCAAGCGCTCGAGTTGATTTTTTTGTCAAATCTACAGGCACAAGAATGCTCGATACTCCATTTCTAATGGTACGTTTTTCTTTTTTTGTACATTTTGCACATAATGTAAAGATCATGCTAGAGCCAACATCCAATTCACCAATGAATTTTCCACAGTTTGAGCAGTTTATCTGCTCTTTATCATAAATATTCATTTCATCACCAATTTTATTTTCATTAAAACATGTTAGTAGTTAAGACAAGATAATTTTTTGTAAGCTTGCATGTGAAAAATAAGCTAAGCGTATAGAAGGATTACAATAATTCATTCAGTTTACCTTTTTTCAACATGCTTAAAATAAACATTCCAACATCGGTCATATTGCATCTAGGAAACCATTTTTCTATTCCAATATTTTTTTGACAACAACAGCATCATCAAAAACATAAATGAAAAGATGACTGCCACCGTACATTATGATTTGCTATTAGCGGAGGCGAGGAATAGAGAAGAAGCACACTAACAACATCAAGAGGGCGTTGCTTGACACCACAAGTTGCATTACATCATCTGGAGTCATTTTGTCAGTTTTTACGATACAATCATACGATCCAAATACAGGAGTTGCCTCATTTACTCCGTCTAAATGACGAAGTTTTTCTGCCACATATTGGCTTTTGTGAATCGTACAGGAGAGTAGCAGAAAAGAATAGTCCATAGAACATATTATTAAAAAATTATTTTTATTAGTTTGTAAGCTTGAAATTTGAAAATAAGTAAACTACTGTATAACATATTATATTTAATTTTGACCATTTGTCATTATGACAAAAAAGAAGGATCTTGAAGAGTATGAAAGAAAAAGATTGGAGAAGTGGCGTTTTGGAAGGAAAAATTTCTCATAAACAAAACAAAGAAATTTTTTCAAAGAGCCTGTTTTTTGATTAGAAATTACAATAACAAATTTTCAATCATGCTAATTTTTTAAGAGATTTGCATCGATTTCGTACAGTGACTTCTGTAATTCCTGCTGCATCAGCAATTTCCTTTTGGGTTCTATTTTCTTCCAGATTAATACTTGCTATATAGAGTGCTGATGCTGCAACTCCCATAGGATGTTTCCCTGCCAACATGTTTTGTTTTTTTGCTTTTTTTAAGAGTTTCATCGCAAATCGTTTTGTTTTTTCAGAAACATTAGCGTTGCTTGCAATTTTGGAAATGCATAAAACGGAATCAACAACTGGCACCTTAAGTTCAAGTTCTTTGAAAATAAGCCTATAACTGGCCGTAACTTCTTTTATTTTGATTCCCATAGCAGATGCAATTTCCCTGGTTGTTCTAGGGGTTTCAGATTCGCGGCATGCTGCATAAAGGGATGCAGCAGCAACAGCAGAAATGGAACGGCCTCTAATTAGCTTTTTTTCTAGTGCCTTTCTGTAAATATAGGATGCTTTTTCAATAACAGCATCAGGTAAAGATAATTTTTCTTTTATCTTTAGCATTTCAGAAAGCGCAAATTGAAGACTCCGTTCATCATGTTTTTTCATACTACGGGCATCCCATTTTCTCAATCTTTTCATAGATAATTTCATTGAAGAGGATAATGAATTACCGGTAGAATCTTTGTCAAACGGATTAATCATAGTTCGAAGGCCACGATCATGTTTTGTCAAAGATGTTTTTCCGCCAGTATGAGATTTGTTTGAAGTGGAATTTGCAAATGTCCTCTCAGGCCTTTGATCACTCACTCTTTCTTCAATAACCATTCCGCATTTTGAGCAAAAAATTTCATGAGATTCAATATCTGTCACTACAGAATTTTTTCTACATCTAGGACAAAGTGTTTCTTGTAAACTCATAATTTTAAATATTTTATGTAAAAATTCCACGGGTATTAATTAAAAATACATTTTTAAATTCTTCAGTACAAATATTAGAAAAATATTTTTTATAATTTAATTTGTTCATGTTGTGTGATAGTAGATTCTTTACTTTTTATAAAACTATCGAATATTATAAAATAATATAAAAAATCAAAGAGTGTTCTAATTAATAACAGGCAGTTTTTATATTACAAAATAATTCTTTAAAATTAAAAATGCAAGTAAGAAATACTATAAGGGACAACATCATAATTTTATGTTATGATGAATTCACCCACTAAACAATCATCAGGAGATGAAAATTGTCCTATGTGTAAAAAACCAAAGAACAGACATACTAATGACGAAATGCTTGCATGTTCAAAAAAGTTACAGGAATTCAGAAAAAATTCTGCAGGTGGAGCAGGAATTGAATAAAATTATGAGTAAGCTCATGATGCATAAAATCCAACCACAGTGAATTCCGGAAGAGAATTACAATGTAATTGATAACCAGATAGTTTTCAGTATCAAACTAATGTTTTGGGAAAACTAGTACCATTTCTTCACTGAATTTATGATTTGGAATAATCATCTTAGTTCCATCTTCAGTTAATGCAATTGTTTTTGTTAAATGCAACCCCATAATTTTTGCCTTTACGTAATCAAATTCAATAGTATCGCCAACGTTGATTTGGGAATTTAGAAATATGCTAATTCCAGAAATTGCATTTTTTAATTGGTTTTGAAGTGCTATTCCAAGTACTACTGCAGCAGCACCTATGGATGCAATTACCTCTAATGCAAGATTAAACAGTCCAAAAGTGGTACCTAAGTAAATCAACTCTCCCACGATGATTCCAATAGAGACCATCCCCAGAAGCTTATCAGATCCCTGCAAATCTTGTAGTTTTTTATTAATTATCTGTCTAGATATAAAATAAAAAACAACAGTAACTACTACAGATAGAACACCATTAAAAAGATCAGACATTGGTAATTACAATAAATCCTGATTATAGTATTGGATTAAATCTCCTTTTATGAAAACGTCTGCCCCTTTTTTGAAAGAAAGGGTTTCAGTCAAACCCCCTAGCAAGATTAATGTTATTGAGGAACCATCTTTTTCTGATCTAAAATCTTGACTTTTGTCTTTTTGTTTCCAACGACCTTTTAGTTTACAGGTGCTGAATATTTTGTCTTGTTTTACACGAATATTCATTTGTTGTTTTATCATTAGAAACTCATCTCAAATGGCATGGTATTGTTAAACTTTGAAGATCATAAATTTCCTTAAATATTGTATTTTTCATAGATTTATTTCCTTACAAGTATTAATTAATTCAATTAGTCAGCATAGCTGAATTTTACCATATAAGCTTAAGGTGTCCTACAAACAGGTATGACAATTCACTGATTCCAAATACGTGATCATGGCATTGCAATGATCAACCATAAATGCATCAATATTGACTAACTTTTCTTCCCATTGAGCAATGCTGTTCGTTGCACAAATATCTGCAGGATTAAAATATTCAGAGTCTAACTCGTCTTCCCATACATCAGATCAGATGTTCTGACGGACAACATACATTACAAAAGAAGTGTAAAAATACAAATCACAAACTGAGGCTAAAATCCAAGAGTAATGTTTTCGCTTAACGAATCAAGAAATAGTTTTCCAGCAGCAATTAAAATTACTGCAGATACAAGTATCTGCAAATATCGCTCTTTAACATCTAAAGATAACCTAGCTCCAAGCAAACCACCAATAAAAGAACCAATGGCTAAAAATCCAGATTGAAGGAAATCAGGATGTCCCAAAAAACTATGAACAATCACCCCAGACAATGATGCAAAAAACAATATTAACTGAGATGTAGGAGCAGCCTTTTTCATGGTCATTCCCATTCCAACTACCATTAATGGCACAAATATGATCCCACCACCAATTCCAAAAAAAGCAGAAATTATCCCTGCAAAGAAACTTGCACCCACTACAAATAACAGCATTTGTTTTGAAATTTGTTTATCTCGAGTCTCAATTTTTTTTCTCAAAAAAATATAGATTGAAGATGCAATCAATACAAAGCCAAATAATATTTTAAAAATGTCAGGAGTCACATCAGTGGATATTACTGCACCTAGAATTGTTCCAGGAACAGATAGCAATCCAAGTTTCAGCCCTAAAGAATATTCAATTCTTTTTTGTCTAGAATACGAAATTGTAGATGATATAGAGTTGCTCAGAGCTGCAAATAGACTGTTACTAGCTGCTGCAGTTGGAGGAAATCCCATAAATGTCAAAACAGGTACAACAATTATCCCACCACCAAGACCAATCATAGACCCCAAGATACCAGCTACAAATCCCAGACCGATTAGCCATAGTTGATCAATCATTGTAATCGCCAATCAAAGAATTTTGTAGTATATAATTAGACTACTTTAGAATGATCAATGTCCAAAGATAGTGCTTCTCAGTTGCAGAAACTTCTAGGATAATCTCTTTTTGAGCCAAACCAGAAATTTCTGATTTTAGTGATGCACTTTGATCTGATTCTGCAAAATGTTCTTCTGCAGCATCAATCCAGTCTTTGACTGACTCAAAATTTCCAGGTTTCTTTTCTTCCCAGCATTCACATACAAGAGTTTCAATCATTGCTTCAAACACAGCATCAACCTCAACTTCACTTGAATCGAAAAAGGGAGATGATTCAACTAGAGCAACAGCCATAATTGGACCACCATCAATGGTTCCACCCATGTTGATATTTCCAATTGATTTTCCTTCAGAATTTATGATGACAGTAGTAGTACAATATTTAACAAATTTCTGCACGTCATTAGAATCAAAGAATGTACAGTATTGGTCTTTAGTATGATCTGTAATTGCAGTAGGTGCAGACATTACAATATTTTGTGTGGCAAGTTTTGTCTTTATCTTATCAACATCATAAAAAGTAAATCCAATGTTGTTTACATTTTTTGGATTTGAATCTTCAGGGATAAAAGATAAGGATAATGAAATTGCTGCTGCAACTCCAAGAATTATTGGAATTAAAATTAGTTTATTCATAGATTGTGATTTTTAGCATCTCAAAATAAGGTTTTGTTATTTTAGATTGAGATTATAGTCAAGATGGAATCTTTAGTAATATTATTTTGCTCAACAAAACCAGCTGTGACTTCAAGAACATAAGTGGCTTCTTTTTCAGGTACTATGCTTTGGCAGGTTGTAATTTCTAGTGCAGTTCTACATGGATTTATGTCAGTTTCAATATGGACTATTTTTCCATCTTCATCAAACCAAATCATATCAAGTGCAAATTGCATGTTAAGCATCCAAAGTGAATATAGTCCTGGCTGGTCAAAAACAAAAATCATGCCCTGATCATACGGTAATTGGTCTTGAAACATCAAGCCCCTAACACGTCTTGGTTCAGTGTCAGCAATTTGTACTTCAAGCGGTATGTTATCTATCATTATGGTGCCTCTTGGAAATTCAACTGATTCTAATTTACTTTCACTTGGTAAAGAGAGCAATCCTGCAATACCAATAATTACTGCAGCAATGGTTATCGGAATTAGAGCTTGAGCTCTTGTAGTCATAATCTAAATTCCCCTAATCCTATTAAAAACTAAGAGTGTTACATTACCGAATTCTTAAAGTCTCTAATTGAAGAAAGGGTATCTTTTGTATGATGTCCAATATCATGGATTGTACTTCCATTGTATTTTTTATCCAGATAGCGTCCTGCAAGTATCATTGGGCCTCCAACTGCAATAGTAGCACCAGTTGGTTCAGGAATCCATAACATCAAGAATCCAATTTTTTGGAGTTTTTTGCCTGGAGCCGGAGCTTTTTGAAGAGCCCCAAATGAATTGCAGGTGTCCTTACTATCAATTTTGGCAATATCAGTATACAGATTTGCACGACGATGAACAGAACCAGACAACTTTCTAATTTTGTCTAGTCGTTCCTTTAGAGGATCAACCATTCCAATCACTACTTTAAAGGAAATTAGATAAGAATTGAAGATCAATATCTGTCACATCCAAGTCAACAAACCATAACCACGCCTAAGGAGGAACACTCAATTATACTAGCTTTGATTTCGTTACAAAGATTAGATGGAGTCTAAAAATACAAAGAGACTAGATTCAATTAAAGCAGCTCACCAATCAGAGAGAACACGTTCTAGTACAAGAATGGAAGATTATCTTGAAATTATTTCAGAGTTGGTAGAATTGAAAGGTTATGCAACAACTCTGGATATTTCAAGGTATATGCATGTAAGTGCGCCAAGTGTTACAAAGATGCTTAAGAGATTAGACCAGAGTGGTTTTCTAGAGTATGAAAAATATCATGGAATCAATCTTACAAAGAAAGGGACCGAGATTGCAGAAGCTATCAGACAAAAACATGGAATCTTATTAGAATTTTTTGAAATTCTGGGAATCGGATATGACACAGCTAATCAAGACACGGAGGGAATTGAGCACCATCTAAATCCAAAAACAATAAAACAATTACGAAAGTTCATCACTTTTCTAAAGGCAAACCCAAAGATAATCAATAATTTTAAAAAGATCTAAGTATTAATTGAATGTCGTTTTGAGAAGAAGCGTTATCCATAATTTTTCTTGCAACATCAGAGCGTTTAGGAATTTTTATCTGTCCCTTCTTTCCAATTCTCAGAGAACCTAAATTTTTTCCATTGACATAGACATCAGCATACATTGATGTGTATTCTCTACCAACTGTTAAAAGCAAAGTAGTCTTTGATTCGGAAAAGGTAAATCTCAAATCATTGTTTGATGGAATAGAATCATCACTGTTTTTTTCAGCAACATCAATGTGAACCTTAAGGAACTTTTCAATGTCATTGATATTTGAGCCTCCCTTTCCAATGATTGATGCAATATTGTGCTCATCAACTAGAACTTTTACTCTATTATCAGACAAAATTTCAACTTCAACATGGGGATCATATTTCCTAAACACTTCCTTTATCTTGTCTTCTGCAATTTTCTCAATCCCAATTTTTTGGGTTTTTTTGCTTACTGGTACAATTACGTTTTCTTCACCAAAGGTGTAAATCTCATGCTCTAATTCCTTGTCTGCAAAATTTCTAATCTCAATTACAGGTCTGGCAAGATCTGACTCAGTCATTCCTGAAGGAACTTTGACTTTTAATTCTAATTCATAGACCTTCTCAATTTTTCCATCTTTGATAAAGACAACAGTGTCCAAAATATTTGGAATGATTCCAAGCTCAATTTTGCCTATAAATCTCTGAATTGCATCCAACGGAGAATTTGCATGAACAACACCTACCATGCCAACTCCAGTTAATCTTAAATCTGCAAAAGTTCTGAAGTCTTCTCTTCTTCTGACTTCATCAAAAATTGTATAGTCAGGACGTACAAGTAACAAAATATCAGCAGTATTGTCAAAGCTACCATCCAGTTTGCCGTATTGCGTAATTCCAGAATTTACTTGTAAGTCACGGGGAGATTCAAACGTTTTAACAATTTTTCCTTGGTCGTGATAGAAATTTGCAAGACTTGATGCAAGAGTACTTTTTCCAGAACCAGGAGCCCCAGAGATTACAATCCCTTCTGCACCTTCAGAGAATCGCTTCATTAATTCATCAGAAATACTATAGTCACCCAAAGTAAGTTTTACAATTGGATGAACAACTGTTATCTCAAATGCTTCAGAGAAAGGAGGATGAGTAATTGCAATGCGATAATCCTCATGCTGAATCACAGATGCACCAGTCTTTGAGATCTCAATTGTGCTTAGATCAGAAATATTTGCAACATCTAATATTTGAGAGGATATCATCTCCAGATAACTTTTAGAAAGTAACTTGTCATCAATCTGAGTTAGTACAAACTGCCCAGGTTTTCCTTTTTTTGTCAAGGGATATTGATTTTCTTTAAGATGCACACTCATTGTTTCTGAATCAAAAAATTTCAGAAACTCCATTTTTGTGTCTTTGATAATGGATTTTAGAAATACAGTTTCCACACCCGCTGCCCGTGCAACCAAGTGTTGTACATTGTCAGAGGTATATAGAACATAACCAGATTGTTTTGCCAAGTCAATGATTAGTGCATCAATTCTTCCACTTCCCGCAAGCTTAATGTCATCAGTGGTAGGATGAGACCCTTTTATAACAATCTCAATCCCAAAACTACCTGATAGTTCTTTTAGTTTTCTTATTTTTTCTAAACCTACAAATCCTTGCTCTTTTTTGCATGCAGCCTGAGATTGTAGTTCATCAAATACTGCCTGAGGAATAATGATTTGAGAGTTTCGCACTGAACCAGATTCAATCTGGGAAATTAACTGACCATTAATTATGACACTAGTATCAGCTACAATTCCAGACAATTTATCTCTCCAACATACCATAAAGACATGGTCCTAAATTACTTTGTTAAAAAATCACAAAACAATTCGTTGTTTTTGTATGGATTAGGATTTAAACTAGTTGAAAAATAGATTGTTGAATTAAATCCATAATTGATTTTAGTACACCATTAAAATCAAATGGTTTTGAAATGTACGATGATGCACCATTTTCTACACATTGATTGGTTTTTCTGAGCATCGCTAGCAGTAATTAAAATAATTTTTGCTTTGAGATCATTTCCAATACTTCTTACGTAACAATTAGGCCATCTTTTTGAGGCATTGCCAAATCAGGTGTCAGCATTCAAATTTTCCATTCCAAAACAGGTACAACAATCTACAAATCACCACTTTTAACTGCTTAAAGAAAACAAACTTTGAGAACTAAAAATACTCACTCTCTTTAAAAAATGCAGATTATGAAAATAGAGGCATGGTAGAAGAATACGAAAAAAATGGAGAATTTTATAAAAACTGTACTTTATATTTTGAATATTTACGCAAGAAAGGAATCACAGATTATGAGTTTGAGGACGAATACTTCTATACCATGCCTGCAATATCAAACAACTAAACAAACAAGATTTACGAGTCAATAAACTCCAATAATTATGGATTTACACCTAGAAGATTTTGCTGACAAGGCCATTCAATATGCAGTTAATTCGGGAGTCCAATATTGTGATGCCAGAGCAGAACACCAAGAGAAAAAATCAGTTCTAATTGAGAATGGTGAGATTGAGCACTCTAGAACATCAAATGATAATGGCATAGGCATTAGACTGATAAAAAACGGAGTTTGGAGTTTTTGTTCAATTTCAAATCCAGAATCATTTGAGCAAATAAGAGAAGCACTAGATAACACAATTAGAAACACAGCAAATCAAGAAAAAAAGAAAATCAATTTATCTCCATATACATGTCAAAACAAAAAAATAGATTTTCCAATTAGGAAAAAACCCCAAATTGAAGAATTAACTAACTTGGGATTAGAATGTAATAAAATTATTCTAGACTCACCTAAAATCATCAAATCAATTGTCAACCCATGGTATACGATTAACTCAAAATACTTTGCAAACAGTGAGGGGTCACACATTAAACAAAATTTTACTGATGTAGTTGCAGATATGATAGCAATAGCACATGAGGGAGGATTAACACAGTCAGTAAACATTACTGAAGGTGGAAGAGGCGGTATGGAGCAAATCACAAACAATGAGAAAATTCAGAACAGTGCAAAAAAGATATCAAGAAAAGCATCTAGTCTAATTAATGCAAAACCAGCAAAGGAAGAAAAAGCAACTGTAGTAATGAATCCAGACTTTGTTGCATTACTTACTCATGAAATTTTAGGTCATCCATCAGAAGCAGACAGAGTCATGGGAAAAGAGATGGCATGGGCAGGAGGTGCGTGGTGGAAAGGAAAGATTGGAGAAAAGATTGGTTCAAATCAACTAAATGTTTTTGATGATCCAACCGTCAAAGAGAGTTTAGGATGGTATGAGTATGATGATGAAGGAGTAAAAACTAAAAAAACAAAACTAGTAGAAGAGGGAGTTCTAATTAACCACATGCAAAATAGAGAAACTGCTGAATTTTTTAATACAATGCCTACGGGCAACATGAGGGCAACTAACTATCGATACATGCCATTAATTCGAATGGCATGCACATGTATTGGAAATGGTGACAGAAAAGCAGATGAAATAATCAGGGATGTAAAAAATGGCTATCTTATTTCAAATATGAAAATACCATCAATTGATATGAATAGATACAGTTGGAGTATTTCCTGCCAGTACGCTCAGAAAATTGAAGATGGAGAGATCAAAGACTTGCTCAGAGACGTCATAGTGATGGGAACAGCACCAGAATTCTTTAGATCAATTGATGCATGTGGCAATGATTTTACTGTAAGGCCCATAACTAATTGTGGCAAAGGAGATCCAATGCAATCAATGATAATGGGAAATGGAGGTCCAACGATTAGAGGAACTGCGATAGTCAAGAGTGTGAATTAGAAATTGAGTCAAAAAATACTAGAAATAAAACAAAATATAATTTCATGTGTCAAGTGTGATCTTTGCAAAACAAGAACTAATTCAGTTCCAGGTAAGGGAAATTTTCAATCAAATGTGATTTTTGTTGGAGAGGCACCTGGAAGAAACGAAGACAAAGAAGGAGAGCCATTTGTAGGGGTGGCAGGAAAAAAACTATCTAGCGCACTAGAAAAAATAGGAGTTTCTAGAGACGAAGTATACATTACAAATGTTGTAAAATGCAGACCCCCAAGCAACAGAGTTCCAACTAAAAATGAAAGAGACACGTGTCAAGACTATCTAAAGCAGGAAATATCCATAATAAAACCAAAAATTATCTGTATTTTGGGCAATACAGCTTTTAATTCAATTTTAGGAGGTTCTGAAATTACAAAGTTTAGAGGAAAACTTGTTAGAAAAGACAACCAATATTATTTTCTGACTGTTCATCCAGCTGCAACAATTTACAATCAAGAATTAATTGAGGTCTTAAATGGAGATATAAAAAAACTCTTTGAATTAATCAGAGACTTAAAAAATGATAAAGAAATCAATATAGACATTGAATATTCTTCCTAGAGAGTTTTATTTAGAAGATACGGTTTTAGTTGCAAAAAATCTTTTGGGAAAAAGAATTGTTAGAAAAATTGGAAGACATGAAATGTCAGGAATAATTGTTGAAACAGAAGCTTACAAACACAAAGGGGATCCTGCCAGTCATGCATTTAGAAACATAACTGATAGAAATAAAGCAATGTTTGGTGAAGTAGGTTACGCATATGTCTATTTTACATATGGAATGCATTATTGCTTTAATGTAGTTGCACGAAATACCAAGAATATAGCAGGAGCAGTTCTAATTCGTGCAATAACGCCTGAAAAGGGAATGAAAAGAATGATCGAGAACAGAAACATCTCAGACATAAAAAACCTTACAAACGGTCCTGCAAAACTAACTCAAGCCTTGGAAATTACCAAAGAACATTATGGTGTAGATTTAACAAAAAATTCAAAATTATTCATTACAGATGGAATTGAAAATGATAGAGAAATTATAAAATCTTCACGAATTGGAATTAAGGAAGCAACTGAAAAACTATGGAATTTTAAAATTACAAATCAATGATCATTTTCATTGTTTTCATCCAATGTCCAAGGAGCAAATTTTCCCAGTATTCTTTGCCAGTCTAATCTTAAAAGCAAAACTACAACTGCAGTCATCATTGCTCCAAAAATAATTATTCCAATGTAAACAGGAGGGGCATCATCTATATTTTCAAGGAATGGTTCAACCAAGGATAGTCCAAGATGATGAGATATGAACACGATAGAATAACTAAGAACTATTTTTCCAGTAAAGGTAGCAATGAAAAATCTTTTTGGATTATATTTTGCAAGGCCAAGAGGGACATAAACCAAATCATCAGGAATAGGAGTTGCTGCTGCAAAAAAGGCAGCCCCTGCACCATATCTTTTTACCAGTCTTTCAAAGGGTCGCATTCTCTTTCGAGTTTTCTCATTGATAATTTTTCTTCCACCATAACTTACATAGAAAATAATCTGCTTTGCAATTGTTGCAGTAATTGCAGAAAGAAGTGCTAACACATGAAGATTAAATTGATCACCTACTGCCATCGTTGCCAATAATAGAAATCCAGGCAAG
>JABDKK010000149.1 GCA_013002265.1 Candidatus Nitrosopumilus sp.
GATACTTGGAAACAAAATAAATCTGATGAGATGATTTTGACTCTGAAACAATTTGCCAAAGATTTGAACCTTAACCAAGAACAGTTTGATTCTTGTTTGGATTCAAAAAAATATTCTGAAGAGATAATGCAAGATATGGAAGACGGACAAAAATATTTTGTTACAGGTACACCGACATTCTTTGTTGGAAATGACGAGGTTGGATATTCATCAATATTTGGGGCACAATCATTTTCAGACTTTAGAATAATGATTGATGAAAAATCCTCACAGTGATTTTGAAAATCAAATTACTTTAACTGTAACATAAGTGGATACAGACACATCTGGAATTTGTGTGCCAATTAGAATTTTATAGATTCCTTGATGTGCATTTTCATCAACAAAAATAGTTACAGGAATTTCTATTGGCTGATCCCGTACATTTGTTGATTCTGTTTTCGTGTTAACTTTGATTGATTCTGAATTAGAGTTTCCAGTTAAAATCAAGTCAATATTCTGATTCAATTCAGGTACTGCAGTGACAAGAATTTCTTTTTGTTGTCCTTGTTTAATTGAAATAATTTTATTTTTTGTCTCAAGTGAGATTGGAATTGTTATCGATGAATCTAAGACTCCGATATTGTTTTCTACCCATTCTGTAAACCATATCTCATCACCCTTAAAGGCAAATCCAAAGCTTTGAGATAATCCACAATCAATCATGTCTCCACAATCCGACCAACTGGGGTTTTTTGATGGAATGTCATACTCTATTAGCGATTCAGAACTAGGATTAAACACTGCTAATCTATTTCCAGTTTGTTGATTAAACCACATGTTCCCATCTGAATCAAATGCATTCTAGTATGGGCGTGAAATTGGTGTTTTAATCAACCCTGAAGCATTACCGTAGGTTGTCACTGATGGTTTTGATGTGACAAATTCTATCACTTTTTCATCCTCTGGATTAAATTTGTAAAATGAATTTCCTGCGGTGTCTGCAATCCAAAGACTCCCTAAAGGTCCTAATGCAACACCGTTAGGTGCCTGAATTGAAGTTGGAAGAGGGAATTGTTCTACTTCTTGTGTGTTGGAATTTGTTTTTACAAGAATCACTTCTTTTTGATATTTCCACATGATAAACCACATGTATCCATCACTATCTACAACTGCCTGACTTGTGAAGAATCCATCAGGAACAGAAAGAGTGGAATCGGCATATTGACCATCGTCTAATTTTTCATGATTCAAAACTACAATCTGTTTTCCTGTAAAATCATTAATTACAAAATTATCATTGTAAAGACCAATTTTTTGTGGTGATGATTTTCCTGATTTGCCTTTAATCTCAAACTTTGAATATTCCTCATTAGGAATAGAAAATCTCCACATAGAACCATACTTGTCATCTGTAAACCAGATTTCATTATCATCAGTAAATGCGATTCCCCACATCATTGATGCACTGTTAAGAGACCACATATCATTGGGATATTCTGTAAATTCTTCAGAGATTGGATCAAACATTGCAATGTTTCCTGTATTGGTTTGTGTAAACCATATCTTTCCTTCAGAGTCAGCAATTATTGAAAGTGGTTGAGTACAAGGAGTAGGAATTTTAAATTCTTTGATATATTGATTCGTTTTAGCATTTGAACTACCACAATGTTGTTCTCTTTCATCAGGAGAATATTTGTCAGCAGGGGTTCCAGTAATCATTATTTCAGGTTCTTCTTTGTCTTCATTTTGAATTTCAGTTGATTCATCAAATACAGTAAAAGTAACTGCTAAAATTATTAAAAATGCCATTCCTATAACAAAATAAATTGGCTTTTTCACACATCAAAGCCCTTTCATTCAGTTATAATTGATCAGTGTGTTTTACCGTTGTACTAACAAAATTTTCTGGTACAACTGTAGAATTTCTAGGAATATTTTTTATAATCTTGATTAATCAATATTTTAGTGTATGATTGAAATGGATAGTTTTCTTAATGATGAATATGCTAAATTAATTCTAAAATCCACTGCCACCTTTAAACCAGTTTCTGAAATTCACAAAGATACCAAAATACCTCTTGGCACCATTTATCGAAGGTTAGAGATTCTCAAAAATGCAGGATTAATACAAGTTGCAGGCTATATTGAAGATGGAGTCAAAGTCAAAACATATCATAACAAACCTAAAAGATACCATGTCTCAAATCCCCGAATCGCACAAATTTTAGAAATTATTAAGAAAAATCCTGCTATTTCGTATAGAGATTTGCATAAAATTACTGGATACCCATTTGGCACTTTGTCTAATTCTCTATATAATTTGGAAAAAGACTCTAAAATTATTGTCAAGCGTTTTGCAAGGCGTACACATTATTTCCCTTTACACATCCCATCTATTGAATACCCTGTATTGATTAATCTAAGAAAAGAAACTGCACAAAAAATTATTGTATTCCTTGCAGAAAATCAAAAAGGTACGACTTCAGACTTTAAAAAATATACAAACAAAGCTCCATCTACAATTTCTATAACATTAACTAATCTAATCGAAGAGAAAATAGTTAAAAGAATTTTTGATTTTAAACCTTATTTTGTTTTAGAAGATCCTCAATTTGTTCAAAATATCTTAACTAAAATTTCTCCAACTACTACTGATAAACTAAAGGATAGATTTGCAGATACGTTTTCTTATTTTTAATCTGATCTGAAAATTCCTACAATAAAAAACGATAACATTACTAAAATTAAACTGTGCGTGATGTATCCATGTATGCCATATGCGTTATCAAAAAATGGATAAAACAAATTAATCCATGATGTACTCTCTGCTATTGTAATTGCAACAAATGCACAAAATACCATTAACAGTCTTGTACTCTTAAATTCCCTATATGTAAGAAATCCCAACACAGATAGAAACAAACCAAAAATTAGACTGACAACATGTATTGCATAATAACCTCTCTCAGATGAATCTATTTTTTCAAATCCTATCGGAATTGAAATTAAAAGAACACCAACTGCAACTACCAAAAGAATATTTGTTTTATCTTTGATTGTAAGAGTTGGTTTTTGCAATATTTTTATCTAAAAGGATATTATTTTAAATTCTTTGGAACAATGATAAAACAATATCATCATTAATTAAAGTTGAAATCAATTAATTGTTAATGAGTGTGCTTGAGAAAAACTATAGAGCATTTTCAAAGTACGCTCTATTTTTTACCTCTATGGCATTTTTGTTAATTTTTGGTAATGTCAAAGATTCACAGGCAGAGGAATTTACAATTAGTATTCCTTTTGGAGCATTTAATCCTGAACTAAATACGCCTGCTGAAGTATGGTATGACCCACCAATTTTGTCTATTCAGTTAGGGGACACTGTAACTTGGATTAATGATGATCGTGAGGGACATACAGTAACCAGTGGAGAGGGTTCAGGCAGATTTGAATGGATGAATACAAAGGAACTAGGAGAAGCAGATGGGATATTTGACAGTCAACGATTCATGCCAAATGAATCATGGGCATACACATTTGATAAAGCAGGTGTATTCAATTATTTCTGCATTATTCATCCGTGGATGAGTGGGGTAGTAACTGTGAACCAGACAATCCCTGATTATCCTCATGATGCATACGGAAACAGAATTGAATCCTTCCCTGTGATTCAATTTACTCCAGATAAATTAATTGAATTTGATCTTACTTGGGAGCCAAACATTATCAAGACTTTTGAAAAAACTACATTTGTTTTTCAAACCTATGATGGAATAACAAATTCAAACCTAGACAAGATGATGTATGATATGATAATTACACAAAACGGAAAAGAAGTATTTCAAGATTCAGGAATAACTCAAGTTGGAGGAGATTATAGAAATGTAATTTTTGAGAACTCAGGCCCCATAGAAATTAGATTTCAGAATATTGTGAGCAGTGGTTCTTCAGGTATTGATAGCATTGCAAGAGAATCTGTAAACCAACCACTATTTCGTACTGTGGTATTCTCTACAATAGTATATGATAATCCCGAAAAAATCACAACTACTGAAACTATGATACAGCCTGCACAAAGACTAGATATCTATTATGAACTGTTAGTTGCAATAATACTAGTTCCTGCATTAATGCTACTTGGATTAATAATTTACATGAAATTCAGAAAGTCAGAAAATTATTCACAGGAGAAATCAACCCCACTATAACACCATGAACCTAAACACTGAACGTAGACTTGTTAGAGGAGCAATACTTGTTTCTATAGTATGTGGAGTATCATGGATGGCTATATGGGAAATATCAAGTCCTAGTAATTCCCAAAATAATGCTGTTTTAGGCACAAAAATAGCCGTATCTGGATTTGGTGAGATAAAATTGTTTAATCCACAAAAAGTAGATTTGTTTTCTACAAATATCTACCAAGATATGCAACTAGGATTTCAAATATCAAAACCCAACAATGATTGGGAAATTCATTCTACAGTAGATGAACTAAGTTCTAGTGAATTATCTTCATTACAAACAAAAGGATTTGTTGGTGGAATTTATGTTGAAAAAAACCACAACAAGCAATTCATGCTGACAATTTTTGATATTAAAAAAGATAATTTTGTTTTACATGACTATGTTGATCAACAAATATCTTTAATGGAATCTCAAAAAAATATTACCGTTCCATTTGAACAAGTTTCTCCAGACAATGATTGGGCATTGTTTGCAGTTGAATCTTCTGATAGTGATGTACCATATGGTGAACAGCTTTTGTTTCTAAAAGATAATAGACTATACATGTTGCAATACTCTGGAGAATCCCCACAAACTCTTGACTCTGAACAGATAAGTGATTTTAAAACTATCATGGATTCATTTGAGGTAATCTAGATGAAAATATTTTATTCATTTTTGATAATTTTTCTAGTTGCAAGTAT